>CAZQBE010000174.1:0-5618 GCA_964591595.1 uncultured Flavobacteriaceae bacterium | reverse complement strand
CCTCTAGCTTTTTCTAAAATAGGCGTTTGTGGTCTTAAATATAGATGATACGTATTACCTAAAATAATATCTGGGTTAATATCGTTTTTTAGTTCGCGCTGATGCACTCCTTTTACAGAAGCTACAGTACCTACTGGCATAAAAATAGGTGTTTCAATCACGCCATGATCTGTAGCAATTTTTCCAGCCCTAGCCTCACTTTGAGTGTCTTTTCCTAGTAGTTCAAAAGTCATTTATTCTCTTTATCAGCGAGCAAAGATAAATAACAAAATTGCATTACTTCCTTTATAAGATATTAAATTGTTAGCAAATCGTATTATTTCGTTAATAAATGGCTAAAAATCGTTTTGTAAAGCCTATTTAAACACTTACTTTTGAGCCCTAAATTAGCAACTATCTAAACATGTCAAATACACAACAATTAGAAGATTTAACAATACAAGTACGCAGAGATATTTTGCGAATGGTTCATAAAGTAAATTCAGGACATCCTGGAGGTTCTTTAGGGTGTGCAGAATTTTTAATAGTCTTATACAATGCCATTATGGAGCGCAAAAATGGATTTGATATGGATGGTATAGAAGAAGATCTTTTCTTTCTTTCCAACGGTCATATTTCCCCATTATTTTACAGTGTTTTAGCGCGTTGTGGTTATTTTCCTGTTGATGAATTAAAAACGTTCCGATTATTAAACTCAAGGCTTCAAGGACATCCAACTACTCATGAAGGTTTACCTGGAATACGAATTGCGTCAGGCTCTTTAGGACAAGGAATGTCAGTAGCTATTGGTGCTGCGCAAACTAAAAAATTAAACAATGACAACCATTTGGTTTACAGTTTACATGGTGATGGTGAATTACAAGAAGGGCAAAACTGGGAGGCCATTATGTATGCATCGGCAAAAAACATAGACAACCTCATTGCTACAATAGATTTGAATGGAAAGCAAATAGATGGTGCTACTGATGATGTTTTACCTATGGGAAGTATCAAGGCCAAATTTGAAGCTTTTGATTGGATTGTTTTAGAAATTGAAGAAGGAAATAATATTGAAGCCATTTTAAAAGGTATGGCAAAAGCCAAATCTAAAACTGGACAAGGCAAACCTATTTGTGTGTTATTAAAAACCATGATGGGCAATGGTGTAGATTTTATGATGCATACTCATGCATGGCATGGTAAAGCACCAAATGACGAGCAATTAGCAAACGCATTAAACCAAAATCCTGAAACTCTGGGAGACTACTAATCAACTAAAAAGTAAAAATGAAAACATACACTTATACCGAAAAAAAAGATACCAGAAGCGGATTTGGAGATGGATTAACCGAATTAGGGCGAACAAATCCTAATGTTGTAGCTCTATGTGCTGATTTAGTAGGATCTTTGAAAATGGGCCAATTTATAAAAGAAAATCCAGAGCGATTTTTTCAAGTGGGAATTGCTGAAGCTAATATGATGGGTATTGCAGCAGGAATGACTATTGGAGGAAAAATTCCTTTTACTGGAACTTTTGCAAATTTTTCTACTGGACGTGTTTACGACCAGGTTCGCCAATCCATTGCATATTCAGGAAAGAATGTAAAAATTTGTGCTTCGCATGCAGGCTTAACACTTGGTGAAGATGGGGCAACACATCAAATATTAGAGGATATTGGACTCATGAAAATGTTGCCTGGAATGGTGGTTATTAATCCGTGTGATTACAACCAAACAAAAGCCGCTACAATTGCAATTGCAGATTATGATGGTCCTGTATATTTACGTTTTGGGCGACCTTCAGTTCCAATTTTTACACCTGCTGACCAAAAGTTTGAAATAGGAAAAGCTATTCATTTACAAGAAGGAAATGATGTGACCATTGTTGCAACAGGGCATTTGGTTTGGGAAGCTTTAGAAGCTGCCAAAGTATTACATGAGAAAGGCATTTCTGCCGATGTTATTAATATCCATACTATTAAACCTTTGGATGAGAAGGCAATAATAGAATCCGTTAACAAAACAGGTTGCATAGTCACTGCTGAAGAACACAACTATCTTGGAGGCTTAGGTGAGAGTGTGTCTAGAGTATTATCGCAACATAAACCAACACCACAAGAATTTGTAGCAACCAACGACACTTTTGGAGAATCGGGTACCCCAGCACAACTTATGGAAAAATATGGTTTAAATAGTCATGCCATTGTAAAAAAAGCTGAATTGGTTATTAAAAGAAAATAATTGATTAATTTTTTCGTTTTCATAGAATAAATCAAAAAACGAAACAATTATGAGAAACTTCATTTTATTAGTAGCCTTAACTTTTTTAAGCACTTCTTCTTGGTCCCAAACTGAAACTTCTTGGGGCATTAAAGGAGGATTAAATTACAATGGTAATGGTAATTACATCAAGTCTATTAGTGCGAATGCCGAAAACCCAGATAAAAATGTTGGTTATCATATAGGTCTTTTTGGGAAATTAGGAAGTACCCTCTATTTTAGACCAGAATTAGTATATACAAGTACTAAAAGCGAGTATAGTAATGGAGATTTCAATATGAAAAAATTTGATGCTCCACTTTTAGTTGGCATAAAAGTATTAGGTCCAATTAGTATTTTTGGAGGCCCTGCTTTACAATATATACTTGATTCTGATTTTGATGGCATCTCGATTAACAATGTTAACAATGATTTTTCAGTAGGTCTTAATTTCGGAGCAGCAATTAACTTTAAAAAATTCGCAATAGACCTTAGGTATGAAAGAGGATTTAGTGAAAATGAAGCGCAATTCTTAAACAACAATAATATTGATACTAGCAGATTAGATACAAGACCTGAGCAACTTATTTTAAGTTTATCAATAGCATTATAAAATTTATATTCTTTCAAGACATAAAAAAACCGCTTTTAAAGCGGTTTTTTTTATTTAACTTCCTTCGTTGTAATTTATGGTTATACTATCATCCAGATAATCATCTAAACCATCATTGTTTGAATCTACAATCTTGACTGTGTTAATCGTTATAATTCCAGCATTTTCTGAACGACTAATTTCAAATTCATTTGCAGCAAGAATAGGTTCTGTTTCACCTATATTAGTATCAACAATATACTCTATGGATTCTAGCTCGTTAATTGTTAACACACCATCTCCATCATCGTCTGGATCTGCAAAATTAGGAACACTATTCTCATCAGTATCATCATTACTCAAATTTAAATTATTATCTAAATCTTCAATGTAAGTTGGCAAACCATCATTATCATGATCACCAATTTCAGTTTGGAATAATTCAAATTTAAAAATTAAAGATGCATAAACAGGAACGCCACTTCCTGGAGTGTCTGAAAAATAAGCCAATCCTGAAGGCAAAAACATAACACCTACTCCTGGGTTAGTATAACTTATAGTCCCATCACCATTCTCAACAAATGATTCTGCAACATTAAACTCTGGTATTACTCTACTCCAACCTGGTATTAAAGACACTAAATCAAAATCAACAGGAGTTGCAGTACTGTCAAATATTTGCCCATCTAACTGATTCCCAGAAAAATTTAATCGTATTTGATCTGTAAAATGAGGGGAATCTCCTCCTCCCTGATTTATATTTAAAATATAATACTCATAATTAACATCTAAATATAAAGTTGTTTTAACATCTATAGCATCTATTAAAAGAGTATGATTAGCGGGCAGTGTTTCACCATTTGTAAGCTCTGTAATTACAAGGTCATTTATTGAAGGGCTCATATTACCAACAAAATCTCCAGAATTATAATAATGGTTTTGTAGATAACTTATTAGTGTGTCTTTATCAGCAATTTGTTGTTCTGCCCTATCTCTCTCAACCACACTTTCTACTAAATTATCATCTTTTTTATTACAAGCATTAAAGGTAAGTACTAATATTAAAAGTGTTAGTAGGTAATACTTATTATTATGCAATTTCATTTTCATTTAATTTTTGTCGTGCAAGATACAATTTTATAATATTTTTGTCCTATTACATTAACGTTGTTTTTACATTTTTTATGAGAATTGATAAATATCTTTGGTGTGTTAGATACTTCAAAACTAGAAATATTGCTACAACAGCTTGCAAAAAAGGGCATGTAAGGGTAAATAATGTTGTGGTAAAGCCAAGTAGAGAAATTTATCTAACCGATAAAATTGAAATTAGAAAGAATCAAATTAATTATACACTTACAATAAATGATATTCCTCCAAACAGAGTTGGTCCAAAGCTCGTTGATATTTATAGAACTGATACTACTCCAAAGGAACACTTTAAAGCGCAAGAATTATTAAAATATTCAAAAGATTATTATCGTAAAAAAGGTATAGGAAGACCGACAAAAAAAGACCGCCGAGATATTAATGACTTTAATGAAGAAAATGAGTAATTTTATATTGTAATTTATCAATCAAATAAAATGACAATAAATAATAATATCATACTAACTCATCAAGAAATAATTCATAAAATTAAGCGTATTGCATACCAAATTTATGAAAACAACGTGAATGAAACTGAGGTAGTTTTAGCTGGTATTGATAGTAATGGTTATATTTTGGCTAAACAATTAAAATCTGTATTAAGCAAAATTTCTACTATAAAACCAAAGCTTTGCAAAGTTACAATTGATAAAAAAAATCCTAGAAATAGTATTAATATTTCACTGAGAACTGAAGAATATATAAACACTTCTGTTATTTTAATTGATGATGTTTTAAATTCTGGAACTACTTTAGTCTATGGCGTTAAACATTTTTTAGATGTTCCGCTTAAACAATTTAAAACTGCTGTATTAGTAAATAGAAATCATAAAAAATATCCTGTTAAAGCCGATTTTAAAGGTATTTCATTATCCACTTCTCTTCATGAACATGTGCAAGTGAATTTAATTGGAAAAACATTTGAAGCTCTATTAAAATAAATCAAGAATAATTTTTTCAATTATTTCACTTTTATTTTTATTGTTTGTATCAATAGTATAGTCTGCTTTTGAATAAAATTGCACACGTTCAAATAAATGTTTTCCGATAAATTCTGATAACTCACTTCTTGAACTAAGATGTGAAATCAATGGTCTTTTATCTTTTTCAGTTTCAAGACGTTTTACTATACAGTCTATTGTAGCTTTTAAGTATATTGAAGTAACATGTTCGCTTTTTAATACAGTCTCCATATTATTTCCATAACAAGGTGTGCCTCCTCCTAAAGCTAAAACCGTATTGTTTTTATTTGCAAATATTTCGTTTAAATAATGCGTTTCTTTTTTTCTAAAATATATTTCTCCATATGCTTTAAAAATATCATTAATAGATTTCTTTTCTGTTACTTCTATATAATCATCCAAATCAATAAAATTATAGCTTAGTTTCTTAGCTAAAATTCTTCCAATTGTTGACTTACCAGAAGCCATATATCCTATTAAAACTACTATCATTTATTTCTCTTAAATCGATTATTAAAAAATGTGAATTCTACACACAAAAAAACAAAAATTTATACAATAAAAGTATTGTTTTATAAATTAAACATTTTATATTTGCACCCTCGTTAGAGAAAAAACATTATGACCTGGTAGCTCAGTTGGTAGAGCATCTCCCTTTTAAGGAGAGGGTCCTGGGT
>CAZQBE010000173.1:0-5640 GCA_964591595.1 uncultured Flavobacteriaceae bacterium | reverse complement strand
GAGTTAGGTTGGATTTCAGATGGGTAGACTTTTTTTAGATGGGTATATTTTTTTAGAGGTCAGATGTAATTCACATAGTAAATGTTCAATTAATTAGATTTCATTCAGTATGCTCATTTCATTTGATACGCAAGTTAAAAGTTAAAAGGCAAAAGACAAAAGATTTACATGCGAATAGTGAAATGTTCTTTTTGCTGTTCTTGTCTAAAAAAGATAAAACCCCAAAAAAAAGTATCAATGCTTACAGTTACTTTTGGGTGTTGCTTTATTATTTCCCAAGCTTCTGTCATATCTTTAGACCAATAAATGTCATCAAAAATAAAAACAGTATTGTTATGTGTCTTTGGTAATAATGTTTCAAAATATTTGACTGTTGCCTCTTTTTGATGATTGCCGTCGAAGAAAACAAGATCGTAGGTTTTAGGTTTAAGCACTTTAATTTTATTTAAAAAATTACCCGTTAAGACTTCTATATTGTGTAAATGATATTGTTTAAAATTTTCTTTTGAAAATTCAGCAAGATTAGGGCAACCTTCAATGCTTGTAATTTTTCCTTTGAGGTTTCCTAAACTAATGGCCTGTGTACCAATACCTAATGAGGTTCCTAGTTCTAGATAGTTTTTACAATTATGATGCTTAACAAGTCTATATAATAACTTTGTTCTGTGTTTTGTAGTGCTTGCTTTTTTAGCCATTTGAGAGATAAGGCGTTTTCTTTGCTTTGTTGTTTTAGAGCCAGCACCTAAATCGATAACTTCAATGGTGTTTTTGTTTTTTAGTAATGATGCTCGGTATAGTTCAATTTCTGAATATTCTTTATAATTGTTTTTATCATAAAAGCATTTTGTGACTAGATTAAATACAAATGGAGAATGTATACCATGTTGATTGGTTGATTTTAAAATAAATTTTAAATATGCTTTTATTTGATATAACATGATTAACCTTCTAATTTCCCTAGTAATTCCATCCAACGTAATTCCTTTTCTTCAATGGTTTCAATAATGTGTTGCAATTGAGTTGATAATTCATTTATTTTTTCAGGCGATAATGTTTCATCATTAAATTTAACTTCCAATTCTTTTTTATCGTGTTCTAAAGACTTGAGTTTACTTTCAATGTTTTTAAGTTCTTTTTGCTCATTGTATGAAAGTTGGCTGTTGCTGTCTTTTTTCCACTGTTTCTTTTCAGGTTTTTTTTCAGATGCATCTATATTTTTAGGAATGCTATCTTCATAAGTTCTAAAATCACTATAATTTCCTGGGAAATCATCAATAATACCTTGTCCTCTAAAAACAAATAAATGGTCAACAATTTTGTCCATAAAATAACGATCATGAGTCACAACAACTATACATCCAGGGAAATCTAGTAAAAAATTCTCGAGCACATTTAAGGTTACAATATCCAAATCGTTTGTAGGTTCGTCAAGAATTAAAAAGTTTGGATTTTGAATAAGTACTGTGCACAAGTATAAGCGTTTTCGTTCACCACCACTTAATTTTTCAACAAAATCGTATTGTTTTTTCCTATCGAATAAAAAACGTTCTAATAATTGTTGTGCACTTATTTGTCGTCCTTTTTTTAGTGGAATATAATCACCGAACTCCCTTACAACATCAATTACTTTTTGGTCAGGTTTAACATTAATTCCTTCTTGTGTGTAATATCCAAATTTAACTGTTTCGCCTAGAATTACTTTTCCAGAATCCGGTTTTAGGCTATTTGTAATTAAATTTAAAAATGTTGTTTTTCCAGATCCATTTTTTCCAATAATACCAATGCGTTCTCCTTTTTGAAAAACATAATCAAATCTATTAAGCATGATATTATCATCAAAAGCTTTACTTACATTATGTAACTCCAAGATTTTACTTCCGAGACGTTCCATATTAATTTCTAGCTGCACTTCATGGTCTTGTCTGCGTTTATGTGCACGTTCTTTTATTTCATGGAAGTCGTCTATTCTAGATTTAGATTTAGTGGTTCGAGCTTTAGGTTGACGACGCATCCAATCGAGTTCTTTCTTGTAAAGTTGTTTGGATTTGTTAGTTTCAACAGCTTCTCGTTCTATTCGTGCTTCCTTTTTTATAAGGTAATACGAATAATTTCCTTTATAATTAAAAATTTCACCTTGGTCTAAATCAATTATTTCATTACAAACACGCTCTAAAAAATAGCGATCATGCGTAATCATAAAAAGAGTAATATTTTCCTTTGCAAAAAAGGCTTCTAACCATTCAATCATTTCTAGGTCAAGATGATTTGTTGGTTCATCCAGAATAAGTAAATCAGGTTTATTTATTAAAGCGTTAGCTAAAGCAAGTCGTTTTTTTTGTCCTCCTGATAATAAATTTACTTTTTGATCTAAAGTTTCAAGTTTTAATTTGAAAAGTATTTGTTTGTATTGTGTTTCAAAATCCCAAGCATTGTAGCGTTCCATAGCTTCAAACGCTTTTTGATAAGCTTCTGAGTCTTCAGGATTATTTAATGCTTCATGGTATAAATTAATAACATTAAGAATTGGATTGTCAGAATCAAAAATAGTTTCTTCAACTGTTAAATTGCTATTTAACTCGGGATCTTGTGAAAGAAATGAAACTTTTAATCCTTTTCTGAAAATCACCTGACCAGAATCTGCTTCATCTTTTCCAGATAGAATATTTAATATTGAAGTTTTTCCTGCTCCATTTTTAGCAACAAAGGCAATTTTTTGATCCTTATGAATGCTAAAGGAAACGTTTTGGAAAAGTGTTAATTCTCCATAAGATTTTGATATATTCTCTACTGTTAGATAATTCAAGTCTTTTTTTGTGCAAATAAAGCATAAAAATCCAAAAAAAACGTTTGCTGTTTTTATTTTGCCTACTAAAAGCTATATTTGTGTATAATCAATTCGCCTCAATATGAAGAAATTCATTGCTATTATAGTACTTGTTTTTAGTGTTTTAGCTACATCTTGTATTCCTCATAAGGATTCTCTCTATTTACAAGATAAAGGGACAAAAAAAAATGTATCACAAACTATTTTAGAAAAGCAAAAACCATATCGAGTTCAAATTAACGATATTTTAAATATTCGTGTTAAATCTTTAGACCAAGAAGGTGTTCAAATTTTTAATCCTAGTGGAGATAAAAATCTAAATGCTACTGGTGCAGAACGCGCTTATTTTGATGGGTTTACTGTTGATTTACACGGTGAGATTAGAATACCAACATTGGGAAAAATAAGTGTTCTAGGATATACAACTGAAGAAATTGAACAACTTCTAGAAAATAAGTTACTTGAAGAACAGTTTAAAGAAGCTGCAAACATTTTTGTAACTGTAAAACTATCAGGCTTAAGGTTTACCGCTAATGGAGAAGTAGGTAGCCCAGGGACAGTCACTCTATTTCAAGAACGTGTAAATATTTTTGAAGCTATTGCTAATGTTGGTGAAATCCCTATTACTGGTGACAAAAAAGATGTGATAATTATTAGACAATATCCACAGGGACAAAAAATTCATCATTTGGATCTTACAGATATTAATGTGATGGATTCGCCGTTTTACTATATTCAACCCAATGATATAATCTATGTGAAGCCACTTAAACAAAAATCTTGGGGAACAGGAACCACTGGAGTTCAATCTTTAACTACTATAATATCTGTATTATCTTTAGTAACCACAACTATTTTACTTTTAAGACTTTAACTAAAACCTATGAATGAGGATTTTAATCTTAACGAATTACACTCTAATTTTGATATTAAAGGGTTTGTATTTAAAGTATTTGGCTTTTGGAAAATGATTCTTTTAAGTTTAGCTATAGCTTTTGCAATTGCGTATTCAACCAATATAAGAAAGCAAAATATATATGCATTGGATTCCTTAATTTCAGTGGAGAATGATCAAAATCCTTTTTTTACTACAAATACTAGTATTTCGTTTAATTGGGGAGGTGTTACGAGTAAAGTTCAAACAGTTATAACAACACTAAAAACAAGGAGTCATAACGAAATAGTTATCGATTCTTTACAATATTATATTCAGTATTTAACCCAAGGAAAATATCGAAAAAATGATATTTATAAAAATGCACCTTTTGTTTTTATTATCGATAAATCAAAACCTCAAGTTTTAGGGCATCCAATTACAATAACCTTTTTAAGTAAAGACACTTTTGAGCTCTCTTCAAATTTTGAAACAGATAACGGACAAGGACAAATTTATAAATCAAAAGAAAGATTTGGAATTGCGTTACCAAAAGGACAATATTCTAAAACATATCATCTTGGAGAAACAATAGAAACTCCTTTTTTTAATGGGACAATAGAGGCTAGAGATGATACTGTAATTAAAATAGGTAAACAATACTTAATAAATTTTTTAAACTTTGATAGTGTCGTTAATCAATATAAAAATGAAATAAGTGTAAAAGCTTATGCCAAAGGATCATCAGTATTAACTTTAAGACTTACAGGTTCTAATAAATCTAAAATTGTAGATTATTTAAATACTACAGTTTCTATTTTAAAAAGCACACAATTAGAACGTAAAAACTTATACGCAACCAACACTATTAAGTTTATTGATAGTACAATGACCAATGTCTCAAAAGAGTTAAAAGCTGTTGAAAATGAAATGAATTCATTTAGATCTCAGAATAAAATTTTTGACATTGATGAAGAAAGTGGTAGAGTTTCAGAGAGATTAAGAGAATACGAAGTGAATAAAACGGAAATCAACTCTAAAATTGAATACTTAAGTTCATTACAAACCTATTTAGAAACTAAAACGGATTACATCAATATAGCAGCACCTACAAGTGTTGGTATTGAAGAGGCAAGTATAGTTGCAAGTGTACAACGAATTATCGATTTGTCTATAACACGTCAGAAATTAGAATATACAACACGTGAAACATCTAGCCAGTTTAGAAATATAGACCGTCAAATAGATGCTGAAAAAAATGTTTTATTAGAAACTATTAAAGAAACCAAAAAAACCTTTGGAAGACAATTGAATTCTATTAATAGTACCATTGCTACTTTTGAAGTAAAACTGAGTAAACTCCCAACGGATCAACAAGAATTTTTAAAAATTCAACGAAAGTTTAATATAAGCGAGGAAGTTTATAATGTTTTTCAAGCAAAGAAAAGCGAAGCAGCAGTTGTAAAAGCTGCGAATGTTTCAGACATAAATGTTATAGATGAAGCCAAAGATATTGGTGGTGGTTTAATAGGACCTAACAAACGCTTAAATTATTTAATAGCTTTGTTTGTTGGGTTGTTAATTCCACTTATTATTATCATAATAATTACGTTTTTAGATAATAATATTCATACGGTTACAGATATTGAAAGGCTATCTAAAATACCAGTACTAGGAGTTATTGGTAAATATAAGAGTGAAGGAAGTTTGGCAGTGTACAATAATCCAAAATCGGCAATTGCTGAAGCCTTTAGGGCAATTCGCTCAAGTCTGAAGTTTATTTATAAAACACAAAATATTAAAGGTTCAAAAACAGTACTTGTAACGTCTTCAGTAAGTGGAGAGGGTAAAACGTTTTGTTCAATTAATATCGCCACAGTTTTTGCTTTGACTAATAAAAAAACGGTATTAGTAGGATTAGATTTACGTAAACCAAAGATTT
>CAZQBE010000172.1:0-5641 GCA_964591595.1 uncultured Flavobacteriaceae bacterium | reverse complement strand
GCTGGAGCATTTATCCTTTCAAGTTTACTACCATTGTATTCACAATTAACCACAAGGAACGGAGGAGCATAAATTGGTACTTAAGAATTACAGAACACTTTCAGCAACTCAAGCTTATGCTGGTGTTGCAACTACTATCACAACCGATTTACCTAGAGATTTCTTAATCCAAAGAGTCGTACTAGACTTTAACGGAACTACCACAGTCGCAGGAGCTCCATCAGTTTTAGTAGAAGATGCATTATTGAAAAATGTTCAATCAATTAAAATTCGTGCAGTAGGAGAAGGATCATCTAGAACTATCTTTGATGTTTCTGGCGCTGATTTGTATTACATGAATCTATTTGATTATGGCGCTGGCACAGCCCTTTCCAATACGGACACAGCAATCGGAGCACATGCTCAATCAACCGCATGGACTTGCGACTTTAGAATTAACAAAAGTGATCCAGATGATTATTCTGTTTCTATTCCAAGTTATCTATTATCTACTTTACAATTAGAAATTACTTATGATACAAGTGCTAACGGTTATGGTACTAACGTAGGAGCTCAGGCTTTTACAATGGGAATTACTTTGATAGAAGGTATTCCAGAAGCAACGGAAGATTTCAGCGCAAACCCACTACTTACAGTTCTTACAAAACAAATCATAACAGATGGCGCAGTAGGTGAACAAGATTTAGATACATTCTTCCAAGTTGGAGCATTAATTGTAAGATCATTTGTATGTACAGAAACCGCATTAGGCGCTAGAAATGATGCAGTCGTCACGCAATACAATGTTAAATCAGGTCAAATTCCACTCATGTCAAACATAAACTGGAGAACAAACAAAACAGTAAACAATGAAAATTATAGAATAGCAGAATTAGTTAATGGAGTGTTAGCAGTTCCTGCTCCTAATCTTTGGAATGTTGCAGGATATGGAATGATTGATTTCGCAAATAATATGCAACCATTTATTCCAACAGCTTCAGGATTAAAAATTGACGGTTTATCAACTGTCGGGTACAATGTTGGCGACTTGGTGTTCAGTCCAACGAAAACAGGCGCAAACGACATAGTGCGGAGAATACAAAGTACGGTTGAAGGATAGGTAACCAAAAATGGTTACGTCACCAATTTATAAAGAAATTAAAGCTGAAAAAGTTACAACTTTAGGATCTCAAATGCGTATGGACTATCAAGGTACTCGATTAACTGGAAACAATTCATTAAATCCAGTTATGACTCATTATGTGCAACCAAATTTTCCACAAGGAAAAACGGTAAATAATTCAAATTGGTTTGTACCAATAATCGCTTTTGCATCAATCGCTATTTTGTTTGTGAGTGTGGCTAGAAGATGACCATTTGGAGTTCTAAGAAATTCTCAAAGACTGGAAATATTTATCCTATGGATTCCGCATCCGTAGCAACTCAGCAAAGAATAGTGCATGATAAGGATCTAAGAATAGCAAGGAGAGTTTTTGATCCTTATGCAGAAACACAAATGGCTAGTGCGACAGTAAACAAAAATTTCCAAAATCCGTTAAGTGTTGCAAAAAATCCAAAGATGCAAGCTAACGTAGCATGGCATCCAGAATTCGATTATAGATTTCATCCAGTTAGAATAGCTGGATATAATGGAGGGATGAACGTATCAAATAATCCTAACATTGTTTCAAGTGCATATTCAAAAAATTTGGATAACTTAGTTATTGATAAACAACACGTAACCAGCGGAACAGCTATTAACAATGATTTTGACACCGATATTGTAACTCCAAAAAATTTCGCAATCGCTAACGCTGTAAAAAATAAAGCACATTCAGATAAAGCCAGTGCGCCAACACCTGATAAGTTTTGGGCATTAAATCAAAATCTTTATTCTCCATTAGTATTAGATGCTAAAGGAAATAGAGTTGGAGATGAGATCACCGTTTTAACAACTGATAAACAAACTAATCCTTCTAGTCAATACTTAACCCAGCGATATCAAATTCCAGTTCCTTTACCACGTTATGATGCTTTTGAGCCTAACGCAGAAACTAAACCAACAATGAACGACAGATTCCAAGACTGGAAATCTAGTTCACACTTTCCAATTATCTTAGCAGTTGGTATAGTTGCTGGAGTTCTTTTAATCGCATCAGGGAAGGTGAACGTATGAAAATATTAGGATATGGTTTACCAGTTGTCGCTTTAGTTTTAGTAGCTGGTTTTATTGCTTACAAAAAGTTTGTAAAGAAGGATTTGTGAGGTGAAATCAATGCAACAAAAACGAAACATAAGAACAACCAAACCAAAGAAGGAGAAAAAGAATGACAAAAAAGAATAATGAGAAAACTCAAAGTAATTTGAGGAAACTTGGAATCCCAAGTTCATACATAGGAATAACCGCGCTCATTGTTTATTATGCGTGTCAAATTATCGGAGCGTGTGATTAATGGGAACTATTTTTACGACAGCAAACGGAGAAGCAATAAAAAATATTCCGAGTGGTCAAGTCGATTTAGATTTCCTTCAAGGAACTATAACTGATTCCGCTGGCACAGTAACAACAATGAACACAAATCTAGATTATTATAATTTGACACAATGCCAAAGCTTTGCAGTTTTTGCATCTGATTCCGATACTGGCGTAAGTTTTGGAAATTCACTAACAATTTCTGATCACCAACTTACACACGTTGTAAACAATTATGCTTTTGATACTGTACGACTTACAATTCCTGATAACTCAATCCCTGAGCCAACAAATCAAATTATGTTTGTAGGATCTACAGATGCTTATCTAGGTTACATCTTTAACAACTATGCACACTTTAGAGATCAATTAACTACTCCTCCAGTTGCAGATACCGCCAGCACTGGAGCATATGTTACTTATGTTCAGCATCACGTAGGCGGATATGATCAAATATTGTATACCATCGCGAACACTGGCGGAGTTAATTCAATTAATGTTAAAGTCGAAAATTCAGAAAATGGCGTGGACTGGTATGCAAGTTCGGGATATACTGGAGCAACTGGAGTAACAATAGCTCCAAATTCTTTTGATGCTTTTGCAAGTTCTATAGCTCATCATTTTTATCGTGTAAGAGTTGAATCTACAGTTCCAGCTAGTCCATCAACATTTAACATCTTTTGGAATTATGTGAGTGAGAATAATTGACTAATTGGATTCAACCAGCATGGGATCTTTATACTCCACGCGGAGCAAATCAAAATACGCAATATACTGGAAACCCTAACAGCTCATCAAGTTTTGCTTATGGTCGTGCTCACGCAAACTTTGAGAAAAAAATACAATTCCCAGTAGGAACTCCTTCAAATGTTGATTATTCAAACACTAGACCAACTTCAATAACTCCAGCAAATCACACAACTGGCACAGTCCTAAAAAATAAAACCGCAGATCATGATCCTAGAGTTGATAATTATACAGCTAATCCTTATGCTATGGAAAACATGATGATACAACAAACATCATTTGTAAATTCAGATGGTATTATTGTTATGCTTGCATCATTCGGATTATTGGCATTAGTCTTAATGAGAGTGAGATAATTGGGATATAAAGCATCTAGAGCAAAACAAAAAGCATCTAGACATGGCTCATCTACACCGTCAAAAAGCGGATCAATTTCAAGAAGTGGAGGCGGAGGTACAACTGGCGCATTAACGACACCAACCAGTTTTCATCAAAGAAATTTACATCCCAATACGATAAAAGCTCAGCAAAAATTATCCGATACATACGGAATTAAAACTTATACTCAAACTGGCAGAATATCAACGACTCCAAAAACTTCTTCACAAACATGGACACCAATAACATCTAATTTATCTGTCAAAACATTTACAGAAAAAACAAAAGCAGAAATTGAAAGACAAAAAAAAATATCTACTGTAGCAACTCAGCAAAAATTATCAGATACATACGGTATAACGACTTATGATAAATCTGGAAATATTAGCACGACTCCAAAGACACCTGAAAGTACATGGAAAACTCACAATGTACGAGGAGATCCAATAGTTGTAACTAATAGAGCTGTAGGAAAGCCTAATGAAACTTTAAGAGAGCAAGTTGAGGCAAAAAATAAAGCAACTCTAGAATTTCGAGAGAAATGGCATGGCATTAGAGAGAATGGAGTGTTAGTAACTCCTCCAACCGCAACAAAAACAGATGCAGTTCAAGCATTATTAAATTCCACAAATCTACATATCGGTACAGATACAAGAAATCTAGAAACCTATTTGACTGAAAGAGATTATGATATATCTTCTATTATTGCTGGAGAAACTACAATTCCAGATGATATATTCAAGCCAGTAAAACAAACAGAAGTTCGTAATACATTAAAAGAAACAGATGAAAATACAATAAGAGAAATTGTTGATAATACATCAACAACTCCACAAAATGTTTCAAGAAGTGAGCGCGGAGTTCCTGAAGAAGAAAAAACAATTACTCAAGTTAGAAGTTTTAATTTATTACCAATAATTTTAATTGCAGTAGTGGGATTAATCGGAATTTATCTGATTAGGAGAAAAAAATAATGTTTGGACAAATGACACAGATTCAAAGCTATATTCCAGCTCCTGAAGTTATTACCGCTCCAATAACAAAAAATATTGAAGTAATTCCAAAGTTTAAGATTGATTCAAATCTGATTATTGGTTTAATTGCTATTGGCATAGCATTAATCGGATTAAAGAAGGTGAAAATATAATGGGATTCTTAGAAGATTTCTGGGCAAATATTAACGCTGGAGCAACTACAATAGCAACCGCTCCAGATCCTATAATAAATATTGGGCAACCACGAAAAAAGCCAACACCAACACCAACACCAACACCAACACCAACAACAACATCAGGCGGAAACACACCAGCAAATACACGTAGATCAGATCAGCAAATTTACGATTTAATCGAAACTTATCATGGAGATGATATTAAAAGACTCGATAGAATTCATGAAGAGCAAGAAGGAAGAATTACGGATGCGTGGCAACATAGGCAACAAATAGATGAAAATTTACAAGGACAGATAAAAGAGCATGAAGTTTTTTGGGATGAGTTTGGAATTTTACATCAAAAACATTTAGATCAAGAAGGTAGAATATCTGAAAAAGCTGGAATAGGACATACACATCCAAACGGAAACTCAGATGAGTGTGCATGGTATGATTTAGGATGCCATTACGGAAAGTCTATGGAGGGTTTAGGAAAATTGGCATTAATCGGAGTTGTAGCATTTTTTATTTTCATGTTAATTAAAAAGAGGCTTGGACTTTGAGTTTTAACGGAAACTTACAACCTTCTGGAGATGCTGGAGAAGATCTAACAACAAAAGGAGATCTTCATGGCTATTCAACTGAAAACACACGTTTACCAGTTGGAGCAGATACCAATATACTTCAGGCAAATTCCGCAACATCAACGGGTTTAGAGTGGATAGTTGCTGGAGGAGGAGGAGGCATAGAAGAATCTTTTACCATAACAGCTTCAGGTACATCTACCCCAACTTCTCAAACTGGAATGAAAGGAATTATTATTGACATGAGAGACACAACCGCTGGAGAAATAACGGTTAATGTTGATGGCTCATCTTACTTAGTTTGTGAAGCTGGTAGTGCTTACGCCT
>CAZQBE010000171.1:0-5746 GCA_964591595.1 uncultured Flavobacteriaceae bacterium | reverse complement strand
AATTAATGCTAATGATCCTTTCAAAGTTTAATAATCATAATCAAGTTAGAAACTATTAAATATTTATTTTTATTTAATTCTTCAGTTTTTTTGTAACATTTACACCTAATCGTACGTATAACTATATGATAAGAGTAATAATCCCAATAAAATAATTAAGAAGACCTTTAAATGAGACAACTCAAAATTACCAAGCAAGTTACCAATAGAGAAACTGCTTCCCTGGATAAATACCTACAAGAAATCGGAAAAGTTGACTTAATTACAGCAGACGAAGAAGTAGAATTAGCACAACGTATTAAAGCAGGCGATCAAATAGCTTTAGAAAAGTTGACTAAAGCTAATTTACGTTTTGTAGTTTCTGTAGCTAAACAATACCAAAACCAAGGATTAACTTTACCCGATTTAATTAACGAAGGTAATTTAGGATTAATTAAAGCAGCACAGCGTTTTGATGAAACCAGAGGTTTTAAATTTATTTCTTATGCCGTTTGGTGGATTCGTCAATCGATTCTTCAAGCATTAGCTGAACAATCTCGAATAGTTCGCTTACCTTTAAACAAAATTGGTTCTATTAATAAAATTAATAAGACTTATGCTTTTCTTGAGCAATCTCATGAGCGTCCACCAAGTGCTGAAGAAATTGCAAAAGAATTAGATATGACTATAAACGACGTGAAAGAATCCATGAAGAATTCTGGTCGTCACGTCTCTATGGATGCGCCTTTGGTTGAAGGTGAAGATTCTAACCTTTACGATGTTTTACGTAGTGGCGAGTCTCCAAATCCTGATAAAGATTTATTACACGAGTCGTTACGTACTGAAATTGAACGTGCGTTAGAAACTTTAACACCTCGTGAAGCAGATGTTGTTAGATTGTATTTTGGTTTAGGAAATCAACATCCAATGACATTAGAAGAAATTGGAGAAACATTCGATTTAACACGTGAACGTGTTAGACAAATTAAAGAAAAAGCAATACGAAGATTAAAACATACATCACGTAGTAAAATATTAAAGACATATTTAGGATAGTATTTACTATATTTACAACTAAATAAAAGTAACAAACAGTTACACATAACTGTTCGTTTTTTGATTGATGAAAGAACCCTTGGCTGATTACCGAGGGTTCATTTTTTTACAGTATTTTTGCCTATACAAATCAATTCAATTACAATGAGTTCTAAATTAATTGCACCTTCTATATTAGCTGCCGATTTCGCAAACCTTCAACGCGATATAGAAATGGTTAATAATAGTGAAGCAGATTGGTTTCATATTGATATTATGGATGGCGTTTTCGTACCAAATATATCCTTTGGAATGCCTGTTTTAAAAGCCATTAGTAAATATGCAAATAAAACTATTGATGTACATTTAATGATAGTTGATCCTGATAGATACATTACAACTTTTGCTAAATTAGGAACTAATATACTTAGTGTACATTATGAAGCTTGTACACATTTGCATAGAACACTTCAAGCCATTAAGACCGAAGGCATGAAAGCTGGTGTTGCATTAAATCCGCACACAAATATTAATGTTTTAGAAGATACGATTAACGATATTGATTTAGTCTGTGTTATGAGTGTTAATCCAGGGTTTGGTGGACAAAGTTTTATTGAAAATACATATTCCAAAGTCGCTCAATTAAAAGAATTAATAAATAGAAAAGGAGCATCCACTCTTATTGAAATTGATGGTGGTGTTACAAATAAAAATACCAAAGCACTTATTGATGCTGGAGCTGATGTATTAGTAGCTGGTAGTTATGTGTTTAAGAGTGACAACCAAATGGAAACTATTAAAAACTTAAGGGAAATAGCTAATTCTTAAACTATATAAATTTTAGGTAACTTTTATTAAAACTGTGCTATTAGATAATTCAACAAATCGGTAGTAGTAACTATGCCTTTCAGTTTATCATTATCTACTACAGGAATGGCATGAAACTCTTTTTTTGCTAAAACTTGGGCTACTTCTTTTATAGTTGATTTTGAAGATACACTCAATATATTTTTCGCCATGACTTGTTCTATAGTAAACATATTGTAAACAATTGCATCTACAGTATCTTCATATTCATCCACTGCATCAGCAAAACTAATTCGAAGTAAATCTGTATAGCTTAACATTCCAATAATGGCTTCACCCTTTACAACTGGAATGTGTCTAATATGATTAGATTTGAATAAATGTTCAGCTAACTCCAAACTATCAGTACTCTGTAGTGTAATTACATTTTTGGTCATTATTTTTGAAACAAGCGCCTTTTTTATCATTTTTTAAGTAAAAAATTATTCATCAAAGATAATTAGTAAAACCAAAAAAAATTATGACAAAAGTCATATAGGATAATTTGACCTAATATTAATATTTAGCCAATTAAAATTAAGAATATGCTTTATCTTGATGTAAATTTTTGAAAATTGATTTTTAAACTCTAAAAAGCACTTCAATAAAACATTCGTCTAAAACAGTAACAAATTCAAGTTAAATCATTAATTCTTTTATACTTTTGGGATTAACTCACTTTTTTCGTTCATCCCTCAAAGCTCCGCTTTGAAAATAAAAAACCCATACTTATAAATTCAAGCAAGCTTGATTTTATAAGTATGGGTTTTTTATTTATTCGTGACCACGGAGGGATTCAAACCCCCGACCGCTGGAGCCGAAATCCAGTGCTCTATTCAGCTGAGCTACGTGGCCTTTTAACTTATATTAATTTTTGTTTTACAATAGTAGATATCGTTTTACCATCTGCTTTTCCTGCAAGTTCTTTGCTTACTACACCCATCACTTTTCCCATATCCTTCATCCCACTAGCACCAAGATCCTCAATAGTTTTTATAACAATTTTTTCAATATCTTCATCATTCATAGCTTCTGGTAAAAACTGACCAATCACTTCAGCTTCTGCCAATTCTGGAGTTGCTAAATCTTCTCGCCCTTGCTCTAAAAATATAGCTGCACTATCCTTACGTTGTTTTACTTGCTTTTGAAGAATTTTTAATTCCTGTTCCTGAGTTAAATCCTCTTTAGCACCACTTTCAGTTTGCGCCAATAAAATTGCCGACTTTACTGCTCGTAATGCGGTTAACCCGGTTTGGTCTTTAGCTTTCATGGCAGTTTTCATAGCTGCCATTATATCATTTTGTAAGCTCATAATTCATATTTTGCACGAAGATAGTAAGAAAATAAGATTCTCTCATTCGAGCCAATAAGAAATTTAATAATAAAAAAGAAACCCGAGAAATTTGAGGGAAATTTTTCGGGTTATACGAAGTAATAAACACTAAAACTTGACTTGCTATTAATCGACGTTATCGTGTAAAAAAGAATTATTACTTCGTAATTGTATATCATCATTATCATCTAATCCTATTGATAATCGCGAGGCATTATTTTCTGATGAATGTTGTGCGTCCTCCAGGTCTATCCCTTGTCTTTTGTAAGCTGGTTCTTTTTCTATATCTTCAATCTTTGCATTGTTAAATTTATAGTTGAACTCTTTCATTTTTTGACGTCTCTCACTTGCTCTCTCTTTCAACAGTTCACAAATTGGACTATTCATTGGATCGAGTTCTTCGACTTGTGGCGATTCATTAGGTTCTTCTTTAATAACTTTCTTTTCAAAAACCATGTCTTGCTCTATTTCTAGTGCAACTTCTCGTTCTTGTTCATCTGCATTTAAAGCAGATTCTAAAACAATATAATCATCTAGTGCATATCTGGTTTCTCCTTTTTCATTTGCCTCAGTAACTGTAATAAGTTCTATGTAATCGTTAACATCAATATCTTTTGTTTCTTCTACTACTAAAGGTTCTTCTATTTTAGTTTCAGTTGATGTTAATGGAAGATCAAAAGTAAGAATGGTTTGTTCTTCATTCACTTCTAAATTATCTTCAATAGTTTCTTCAGTAATAATTTCATTGATTACAAAATCGGTTTCAGGCACATTCGCCAAAACCTCATCATAAACAACATTCATATTTTTTATAATCTCTGTAGTTGGTATTAAATTTACTTCATCAATCTCATCATCATCAATTAAAGTGTGAACAACTTTCTCATCCTCTTTAGTTAAAATAATATCTGGTGTAATAATTGCAGGTTCTTTATCATTAGTCAGATCCTGTTCTATAACTTGATCGTCCTCTACTAAAGAATGGATTACTTTTTTGGCTTCGGTATTAGAAATTTCATCTTGCTGTTCTATATCAAAACCAGTAGCGATAATGGTTACAGCAATAGCTTCTTCAAGAGATTCGTCTTCTCCAACTCCCATAATGATATTCGCACCATAACCAGCTTCGGCTTGAATATGATCATTAATTTCTCCTATTTCATCTATAGTAATCTCTTGTGAGCCAGATACAATGAGCAACAATACGTTCTTAGCTCCAGTAATTTTATTATCATTTAATAACGGAGAGTCTAAAGCCTTCATAATAGCTTCATGTGCACGATTAGTTCCTGAAGACGTAGCTGATCCCATAATGGCAGTTCCACTATCACTTAATACAGTTTTAGCATCACGTAAATCTATATTTTGAGTATAATGATGAGTAATAACTTCTGCTATTCCTCTTGATGCTGTCGAAAGCACTTCGTCTGCTTTTGAAAAGCCTGCTTTAAAACCTAGATTTCCATAGACTTCTCGTAACTTATTGTTATTAATAACAACTAATGAGTCTACATGATCGCGTAAAATTTCTATCCCATTTTGAGCTTGGATATTACGAATCTTACCTTCAAACAGAAAAGGTGTTGTTACAATACCTACAGTTAAAATCTCCATTTCTTTGGCTATTTTAGCTATAACTGGAGCGGCACCTGTTCCTGTTCCTCCACCCATTCCAGCTGTAATGAATATCATTTTAGTATTGGTATCTAACATACGTTTAATATCTTCTAAACTCTCTAATGCTGCTTGCTCACCAATATCCGGGTTTGCACCAGCACCCAATCCCTCAGTAAGGTTAACTCCTAGTTGAATTTTATTTGGGA
Source organism: uncultured Flavobacteriaceae bacterium (assembly GCA_964591595.1). GTDB lineage: Bacteria > Bacteroidota > Bacteroidia > Flavobacteriales > Flavobacteriaceae > JAADHG01. The sequence goes on along the minus strand of CAZQBE010000171.1, from coordinate 730 downwards.
CACCACTATTGTTTAATGCTTGTGAATCTGTATTACAAATTACAAAATCAACACCTTTAATGCCTTGTTGAAACATGTGGTTTATAGCATTGCTACCTCCTCCTCCTACACCAATTACCTTGATGACATTGGATTGATTTTTTGGCAAATCGAAGGTTATATTGCCAACATCTTTGTTACTACTCATAAAGTTAGTTTTACTGGTTGTTATTACTCTGCGTTATCTAAAAAATCTTTAACGCGTTCGGTTAATTTATCTAAAAAAGATTTTCGTTCTTTTTTAGGTTGTTCAATGGTTTGTTCTTGTTCGTTATTTAATAATTGCTCATCAGCTTGATTAACTGCTTCCGAAATACTTTCTAGTCTTCTTTTTTCTTGGCGTCTTAATCCATCCATTACAAGTCCTACTGCTGTAGCAAATAATGGACTTGTAACTTCATCATCACTATTTCCTGCCAAATGCTCATTAGGATACCCAACTCTAGTATCCATTCCTGTAATGTATTCTACCAATTGCTTTAAATGGTTTAACTGACTTCCGCCTCCTGTTAAAACAATTCCTGCTATTAATTTTTTCTTTTGCTCTTCGTGTCCGTAGTTTTTGATTTCTACATAAACCTGCTCAACAATCTCCACAACTCTGGCATGAATAATCTTAGACAAGTTCTTCAACGTAATCTCCTTTGGGTCACGACCTCTTAAACCTGGAATAGAAACAATTTCATTGTCT
>CAZQBE010000170.1:1241-5759 GCA_964591595.1 uncultured Flavobacteriaceae bacterium | reverse complement strand
AGAAATCCCATACCAACCCAAATCGTATCGCAAAATCTCGGTATGGAGTGTTGGGAGCGGAGTAAAAATTGTAACCCGTAAACGAAGAATTTAAATGCTCAGCCTTTAAAAAGATACGGGTTTGACGAATTTTAGCATTGATAAAAAAGTCTATTCTTGGAAAGCCTCCTAATTTACTTTCGTTTTGCACATAAAATTCGGCTAATAATGGATCATAACCATTCATATTATATGAAGTGAAATAACTAAAGGTTATACCTGTTTGAAGAAACAGTGCTTTTTCAAAAAAATGACTAGAGTAATACAGCGTATTTCTAGTTATAAATTCTGGCACATTAACTACTCCTGAACCATCTATAACATTTTGATACCGTATTGTATTATTTAATGCGAATTTACCATACTTGATTTCTTTACTCAGTTTTACTCTAAAGTAATTAATGCCTTCATTATATTGATTTGGCTTCAACAAATTATCGATATCTGATTTAGTGAAGTAAGCAAAATTATTTATGGTGGCATAATCCAACTCAACATCAAGTAGCTTTTTAGACTTTAGTTGAAACCCGAGTTGCTTTGTTTCTACATTACTAAAGTTATTCTGCCAGTTATAATTAATATAGTCACTTTGGTATAATAAAAAATTATAATTTGGCGCTTTTGAGTTGATATTAATTGTTGCCAATACTGATGCATCATCATTCAAATTATATTTTGCTTTTCCTTCTAAAAAGTTTCCGTCAAAATCTCCAGAAACATTAATTCCAAATTTTCCATCAATTAAAAACTCGCCAATTGTGTTTTTATAATCGCCTCCAACTGAGATTACATTTCCTTTTAAACGATTCGTTATATCAACTCCAGCCAAAGACACTAGTTTATTATATCCATAATTGAAATTATTATAACCAATTTTAAATTTTACTAAACCTAAGGTTTTACTTTGATATTTTACATTAGCCTCAATATAAACATCTTCAAGGGTTACTTTATCGTTAAGATCTGAACTTACAAACGCATCGCCAAATGATTCGGTATAGGGTCTTGTTTGCTTGTATTGATAAAATTTATCTTCAAAAGAAATAACATTTCCAATGCTTAAAACATTATTTGTAATCGAATCTTTTTGTTGTACTATATTATATTGATGATCTATAAAAAATCTTTTCCCTTTTAAAACACTTTCTGCATCTTCGAAAGCGGGATCGAAAACAGATCGATCAATAAACTCAGGATTTCCTGATTCGAAATTCGGGATGTCTTCATCTAAAATTCCTCCATTTTCTTCATTCAGTAAATCTTGCATTACGGTATGTGCTCTAACACTATACCGTTCATTTTTTGTTCTATAATTTATGGTGAACCTAAAATTTCCTGTGCTTGTTAATATATGCTGATACTTACCTAAAGACCGCAGCCCTTTATATGCAATTGAAAAATTGAACTGTTTCGAGGTGTTTACCGTAAAAAAGGCGTCTAGTAATTGTCCTTGTTCAAAAGCAGTTTTATACATTAACTCTGTAAAAGGGGTGGGAACATAGTAATAATTAATATCATCAACCTCCATAAAATTAAAATGTCTTGCCCTTGCTCCAAAACTTGGCAGTAAAGCATTATCGCTGAAATTATAACTTAACGAATTATAGGTTTGTCCAATATTTGAAAACGGCAACAAATCAAAATTGTCTTTTCTAAGATAGTTGTATTTATAGTCTTTATATACGGTAAGTGATGTATCTACTATTGTGGTATCATTCTCTCTCGAAATAATTTTATAAAGATCGATTGTTGCATCTTCATTTTTAATAATCCTATTAGATTTAGTATTTAATGCTCTTGTTCCTAAAGAATCATTAAACTCAATATTCTTTTCTTGAAGCTTAAGTTTTTTCACAGGTGGTTTATCCTGTGCGTTTACAAACCCAACTATAAAAAAAGAAAAAACTACTAAAATTATTCTGTTCATAAATATTTTTTAATCTTGCAGAGCCAAAGGCTGATACTGTATTTCTGTTTAGATAAACTTCGTGCAAAAATAGCAATTATCCAATGGATTTACTTTTTTTATAGAAGAAAGACAATTCAAACTACAATAACGCAGCTTAATAACAATTTATTTAAAATGCTAAAACTAAAATATTCTAATTATACTTTTGAATGTGGTACCGACGAAGCTGGTCGTGGTTGTCTTGCTGGTCCTGTTACTGCCGCTGCTGTAATATTGCCTTCTCATTTTAAAAATGAAGTATTAAACGATTCTAAACAATTATCGCATTCAAAACGTGAGCTATTAAAACCTATTATTGAAAGTGCATCCATTAGTTTTGGTGTCGCTCACGTTTTTCAAGAAGACATTGACCGCATCAATATTTTAAATGCATCCATTTTGGCGATGCACAAATCTATTGAGTTATTAGACAATACCGCTGAATTTATTGTAGTTGATGGAAATAGGTTTAAACCTTTTAAAGACATTCCTCATGAAACTATTATAAAAGGAGATGGTAAGTATATGAACATTGCTGCAGCTTCAGTATTAGCTAAAACATATCGGGATGCATATATGACACAAATTCACGACGAATTTCCCATGTATAACTGGAAACAAAATAAAGGCTATCCAACTAGTGAACATCGTGAAGCAATTGTAAAATATGGAATTACTAAATATCACAGAAAATCGTTCAGACTCTTGCCAGAACAATTAACTTTTGAATTTTAAGTTATACATTTGTCTTGCTATTTCAATAATTAATCCTGAATGAAACACCTTCTTTACGCCCTCTCAATCTGTTTTCTATTAGTAGGCTGTAACCACTCTAAAAGAAGCACTACTAAAATAACACAACTCATACCTGAAACTGCTACTGTAGTTTTAAGCATCAACAATATTGAAACTTTTAAAAGTGATATAAAAAACAACGGGTTTCTTAAAAAATTAAAATCTTCAATAGTTTATAAAGACCTTTTAAATCCACTTGAAAACTTAGCAAATTTAAACACCACTAATCCCGTTTTAATTTGCTTTAATGGCTTAAAAAACAAACCAAACTACAGCATTATTACAAAATATACTGATAGTCTTTTTAGTAATAAAAACCTCGATTCTCTTAATTTACATCATAGAATTATTGACAGTATTTTTATTGGTTCGCCTTCCAAAGTTATTATTGACAGTATCATAGTTACTGATAATTCTGCTTTTAAGATTTTAGACCAAGCCACAAATACCAATGCCTCTTTTTCTATATCATTAAATGAAAACATTGCTTCTCATTTTGGGAATTCTGTTTTTACTGAGAATACACATGCCTTTGCGAATTGGGTTACTATGGATGCCGAAATTACACCAGACCAAATCAATTTAAATGGTATAAGTATTGCTAACGATACAACTCCACGATTAATTAATATATTTAAGAACACCATTCCGCAAGAGAATAAAATCCAGTATGTAACTCCTGAAAGTAGTGAAGGTTTTATGAGTTTTACCTACAATGATTTTGAAACTATACATAAACATATTGCTGAATTTAATCAGCAAACCATTGACACTACAGCGAACAACGAACTACTAGAAACTAGTACAGAAGTTGGCGAAATTTACATGAACAATAAAACCGTTGTGGTTTTAAAATCTATTGATGCGTTTAGTACCAAAGAAGCACTTAGCGACCAACAGAATGCATTGTCTAGTTTTAGAAATGTAGAGATTATGGCGTTTGATAACCCAGAATATTTCAAGGCTATTTTTAACCCATTAATTTCAGTTGATAACGTCTCAAAGTATATTAATATTGACGACTTTTTTGTCTTTGCAAATTCTGAACAACTGCTCCAAGATATCATTACTAATTATCAAAACGGAACAACACTGGCAAACAATTCTGGGTATTTAAATACTGCACTGTCGTTTAGTGATGAATCTTCGCTATTAATTGTTGCTAATCCAACAAAATTAAAACACATTCTTGGAGGTACTTTTAATGAAAAAATAACTAAAGTAAATTTTAAAGATTATAAATATTCAGCATTTCAGTTTGTGCAAGATGATGGATTTGTTCATGTAAATACTGTTATTAAAAAGAATAAATCTCGAGCACAACAACACAGTATTACTGAAGCATTTAATGTGTTGTTAGATGCTGATATCCTCACTAATCCTCAGTTTGTAATTAACCATCGCAACAAACAAAAAGATATTGTAGTGCAAGATGTAAACAACAATTTATATCTTATTTCCAACAGTGGAAAAGTGCTCTGGAAAAAGCAACTTAGAGGTCCTGTTTTAGGCAAAATACAACAAGTAGATTTGTATAAAAATGGCCGCTTACAACTCGCCTTTGCTACACCAAGTAGAGTGTATATTTTAGATAGAAACGGAAAAGACGTCGCCCCGTTTCCGCTTAAGTTTAATGACAAAATTACTCAGCCATTATCTGTTTTTGATTATGACAATAAAAAGAACTATCGTTTTCTAGTCACACAAAACAATGCGCTTTTAATGTACAACAAGCA
>CAZQBE010000170.1:0-1231 GCA_964591595.1 uncultured Flavobacteriaceae bacterium | reverse complement strand
GGGTTTAGATATAACAAAACTTCAAATAGCATTATAACCCAACCTAAACATTTTAGAATTAATAACAAAGATTATATTGTTTTTGCCGCTGGTAATAAAATGATGATTCTTAACCGGAAAGGGCAATCGCGAATTACCGTTAAAGAGACTATCCGTTTTTCTGAAAATGAAATTTTTAAATACAAGGATAAATTTACAACTACCACCACCAAAGGTGAACTTGTGCAAGTAAATTTAAAAGGCGCCGTGAGTAAACAATTTTTAAACTTGCCAAAACAACATATTATTGAAACCACTAACAAAACCCTTGTAACCTTAGCCGAAAACAAGCTTACCATAAAACAAAAAAGCCAAGAGTTAGATTTTGGAAATTATACAGCTCCAAAAATTTTCTACCTCAACGATAAAATTTATGTCACCCTCACTGATTTGCAAACTCAAAAAGTATATCTATTTGATAGTCAATCTAAAGCTATATACAATTTTCCTGTTTATGGTAATTCTATTATTGACCTTGCCAATATAGATACAGATAGCAACTTAGAGTTTGTTACCAAAGGTGAGTCTAATGCAATCATTGTATATCAAAAAAATTAAGAGCCTTATTTGATATTTAATGGTTTAATTTTGTAATTTTAAACCTTTCTTAATAGCAATTTTAATAGCTAAACATGCCGAATTTTTACGTTTGGTTACGCCTCATTTTTATTTATAGCAACTTAGTTTTAAAACATATAACGGTAACCAAATCGGAAGCCCTAATCTATTGTCGCGCCAAAGCAGGTTTGCTTTGGCGTTTTTTGTGTTATAACTACGTATGGTTACGTATAGGTTTTAAGATAAAAAATAGTAACTTCGTTTGATTGTAGATAAATAGAACATTGAAACGTTTTTGTTTTAGCATTGAAGCACATCTAAAAAAATCGACAAACATCAAGAATTAAACTAAACTCTAGTGTAAGTATGAATGAAATTGAAAAGGAAAACTGGAAGACACGCAATGTTTTCAAATTAATAATCGGAATTGGATTTTTATTCGGCTCAATTTTTGTTTACGGACAGGAATCGGAGATTCTACTCAAAACGGACTTTGACGGAAAAATTATTCAAGGTTCTCTAAAAAAGTTGATTGAAAATATAGAAAAAGGAGAGAGTATAAGAATTGGTTGGCAACTGGATTTTAATGACGATAAAATTCCTGATTTAGAGCATTGGATAAACGGAGAATTTT
>CAZQBE010000169.1:0-5771 GCA_964591595.1 uncultured Flavobacteriaceae bacterium | reverse complement strand
TTTAAATCCAGAACCTGAATCAAAAAACAAACCAAATTGTGCTCCAAAACCTGTTGCAGAAGCTTTATTAGTTGAAGGGTATCCTGCTGTAGTTGGGTTTGCAGTTGGGTTAGGTGACAACTCTAATGTAGAAAAATTAAATGTGGGTTCAACACCAATTGAAAACTTGTCTGATAACTCATATGCCCAAGTAAAACCAATTTGCAACAGCATATAATCCGACTTAATCTCACCAAAACCACCAACACTTTGAGGCATATTAATTGGGTTAGTCATACTTTCAGGAAAAGTAACTCCAAAGCCACTAATTCCAAATGCTGAAGCACCAAAAGTGTGTTTACTATTCTCTTTGCCCCAAACCATTGCTAATGCTGGCATAGGAGACAAACCTCTTTCGTCTTCAGTAGATCCACTAAAAAAATTCCCTGTAGGTTGACCATTTATATCAAACTCTGGGACTGTTGAATATAATTTTGGTGATGAAAAAAATAAACCAATGTCAAACTTTAAAATTTTATCATTGAAAGTCGAAATTGATGCTGGATTCCATTGAAGTGCTCCAGAAATATCTAATGGTTGACCTGTGGAAGCTCCACCCATTGACATATTCACTGATCCAGCACTTTGCATAATATGACCAGCTTGAGAATAAGCTGCTGCTGTAAGCAATAAAATAAATAATTTTAAATAATTAAATTTCATAATACAAATCTTTAAGTTATACGTTAATAAATCTTGATATATGATAGATTTATTATTACATTAATACATTTTGTACTATAAAATTAATACCCAAAAAACTTATAAATTATGACTTAAATCATTAAAAGAGAAATAAATAATTAAAGCTTAAATCATTGATGAATTTATATGTCTTGATACATTAAAAACTTGTTCAAGTATAGGAATTAAAAGAGCTGTAGTTCTTTTTATTAATTTGGTTTTCAAATAGATAAAACTATAGTTTGAATTGTATAATAAAATAAAAAGATTATATTTGTAATGCTATTAACCCAAATCGCAACCTAAATGTTATACAATTTACCATCAAAAATTAACACATTACTTCTGATAGAACAATCGAGTATTGTTACTATTCTAATTATTACAGTTTCCTTTTTCTTAATATTATTGATTCTAGGTATTAGAAAATCGTTTAAGCTAAAAGCTGAGAATGAAAAACTAAGCAAAAAAAAATCCTTACAATCAGAAGAAGATAACAAAGAATATAAAGACTTTACGGAAGGTCATTTATACGACAATTAAATGTAATCCAGTATATGTATAAAAAAAAACCTGCAATTGCAGGTTTTTTTATTATCTAATTAGTTTCTTATATTTTATACGCTTTGGCATTATATCACCTCCAAGGCGTTTCTTTTTATTTTCTTCATAATCGCTAAAACTACCTTCAAAGAAATACACTTGAGAATCACCTTCAAAAGCTAGAATATGAGTGCAAATTCTATCTAAAAACCATCTATCATGACTAATCACAACAGCACAACCAGCAAAATTTTCTAATCCTTCTTCTAAAGCTCTTAATGTATTGACATCAAGGTCGTTAGTTGGTTCGTCTAAAAGTAATACATTACCTTCTTCTTTTAATGTCATTGCCAAATGTAAACGATTACGCTCTCCTCCTGATAATAAACTCACTTTTTTATTTTGCTCACTTCCAGAAAAATTAAAACGACTTAAATAGGCGCGAGAGTTTACTTGTTTTCCTCCCATCATTACCAACTCTTGCTCATCGCTAAAGTTTTGCCATATAGTTTTATTCGGATCTATATTAGAATACTTTTGATCAACATATGCAATTTTAGCAGTGTCTCCTACTTTAAATTCGCCTTTATCAGGGCTTTCTTCTCCCATAAGCATTTTAAAAATAGTGGTTTTACCAGCTCCATTTGGACCAATAACACCTACTATTCCTGCTTGTGGCAAATTAAAATTCAAATCTTCATATAGTAATTTATCACCATAAGCTTTAGAAACACCAATAGCTTCAATAACATTGGTTCCTAAACGTGGACCATTAGGAATATAGATTTCAAGTTTTTCATCCAATTGCTTTTGGTCTTGGCTCATTAATTTATCATAGTTCTTCAAACGTGCTTTTTGCTTTGCTTGCCTTCCTTTTGCTCCTTGACGTACCCATTCTAACTCACGTTCTAGCGTTTTTTGACGCTTTGATGCCGTTTTACTCTCTTGTGCCATTCGTTTAGACTTTTGATCTAACCAAGACGAATAATTTCCTTTCCATGGAATGCCTTCTCCTCTATCTAGTTCTAATATCCAACCTGCAACATTATCTAAAAAGTATCTATCGTGAGTAACAGCAATTACTGTTCCTTTATATTGTGACAAATGATGCTCCAACCAATGTACAGATTCTGCATCTAGGTGATTTGTAGGTTCATCTAATAATAATACATCTGGTTCTTGTAATAACAAACGGCATAATGCTACACGACGACGCTCACCACCAGAAAGAATTTCAATCTTTTTATCACTATCTGGAGTTCGTAAGGCATCCATTGCAATCTCCAATTTTGTGTCTAATTCCCATGCATCAGCAGCATCAATTTGATCTTGAAGTTCTGCCTGCTTGTCCATAAGCTTTTGCATCTTTTCTGGATTGGAATAAACTTCTTCCAAGCCAAACATATCATTTATTTTGTTGTATTCATCAAGAATAGCAACTGTTTCTGCAACACCTTCTTTTACAATTTCTAAAACTGTTTTATTTTCATCTAATTGTGGTTCTTGCTCTAAAAACCCTACTGTATAATCCTGAGAGAACACTACATCTCCTTGATAATTCTTATCAACGCCAGCTATAATTTTTAACAATGTAGATTTACCAGAACCGTTAAGACCAAGGATTCCAATTTTGGCTCCGTAAAAAAAACTTAAATAAATATTTTTTAAAACAGGTGTATTTGCACTCTTAAATGTTTTGGTAACACCAGACATTGAAAAGATTACCTTTTTATCATCGCTCATTATACTCTGCCTTTTAATGCATTAAATACCCAAGCTATAGCAAAAAAACCAATACCTACAGCTGCAAAGCCCCATCCTGCAACATCATCATACCTAAATGCTCCTAGCGCAATTAAAGCGAGTCCTACTAATATCATTATTGTGGTTGCCCAAGCTAACACAGTATTTTTATTCATTGCCATACAATTTTGTTTTAAAAATTAAGTAAACACAAATATCGACATTTTTTCAATAAAAAAAGCACCCATTTTAGGATGCTTGCTTCTAACTCACAGGAAGAAATCCCATTTTACCTTGCTGGAAATCTCGCATGGCTTCCATAATTTCAGTTTGAGTATTCATAACATATAGTCCCCAACTTGCCACATGCTCTTTAAACGGTTTACCAGATAAGAATAATAATTTACTCTTTGTATTCCCTTTTATTGAAAACCCCTCTCCATCTTGATGAAATTCGACAAGTTGATTTTCATCTTGAATCAAAGCTTCATTACCATTAATTGTTACACTTCCATTTAATAAATAGATTAAACTTAGATGTTCCTGATCAATCTCAAGCTCATAAAAACCATCCTTATCCACATCAATCATATAGGCATTAACCGAAGTTTGTGTGGTTATTTTTCCAGATTTACTTTCAAGATGACCAGCAATTATTTGAATATTAACCTTACCATCACTTGAAGTGACAAGTTTAAAGTCTTCTTTCTTTACGTGTTGATAATTGGGCTGAATCATTTTTTTTTCTGCTGGCAAGTTTAACCAAAGTTGAATGCCTTCGAGTGTTCCTCCTCGCTTAACAAACGCTTTTGTTGGACCCTCTGCATGAATTATTCCACGTCCAGCAGTTGTCCACTGAACATCTCCAGCTTCTACAACACTTTCGTGACCCAAAGAATCACGATGCAATTGTTCGCCTTGTATTAAAAATGTTACAGGTTCAAATCCTCTGTGAGGATGTGGACCCAAATCAAATGGATTATTCTCTTCATCTATTGTATATGGTCCATAATGGTGCAATAGTACAAATGGGTCTATCATCTCTATTTTTTGAGTAGGTATCGGTTGTCGTAACCTAACTGGTCCCATGCTTACAAAATCACTTCGCTCTACTGTTTTAATTGTGTTTAGTTTCATTTTTACTTTTTTTAATATTTTCCATGGAAAATATATTTATAAATTTTTTTATCTTATTTTATCTAGCAAATCACTTAATTGTTCTGCTTCATTTTGAGTTAAATTTTCGAGGTAATCTTCCTTCATATTCTTATCTATTTTTTGCAATAAACTTAAACCATTGTTTGTGATTTGAATATGAACTACACGCCTGTCTTCAGGACACGCAATACGTTCAATAAGGTCTTTATCACAAAGCTTATCCATTAATCGGGTTGCATTTGGTGCACGTTCTAACATACGCTCTTTTATTGTATTTACCTTTAGTGGTGTTTTTGCACCACGTAATATTCTTAATATATTAAATTGTTGTGGCGAAATACCAAAGGGTTTAAAGAAAGTATTTTGCTGACTACTAATCCAGTTAGCTGTATAAATTAAATTGAGCAATGCCTTTACTTTAATGTTTGAAAATTTAGAATTAATCTCTTTTGAAATATCTCCCATAAAAAATAGGTTTACTGAATACTTTTTTCAATTCTTCTATCAGGAACTATCCACATTATAGCAACAAAGATATAGCAGGAAACTGCAATCCAAGGATTAATAAAACTTAGTATTAATCCAATTAAATATATTATCATAGATAATTTTCCCTTATAATCTTTACCAATAGCCTTTCTTAAAATAAAATCTTTACCATGATGATGAATAATGGTATTTTGTAAAATAAAAAAAGCAATACCACTCATTAGTAAAACAAAACCATAAACACTTATTGGCACTGGTTCTAAATGATGTTCTCCTATCCATGAAGTTGCAAAAGGGATGAGAGATAACCAAAACAATAAGTGCAAATTTGCCCAAAGTATTTTTCCGTTAACCTTTTCAGTAATCATAAATAAATGGTGATGATTATTCCAATAAATTCCCAGATAAATAAAACTTAAAAGATAACTTACAAACGATGGAACTATTGGTATTAAAGCCTCAAAAGTAACTTCTTTAGGTACTTTAAATTCTAATACCATAATCGTAATTATTATGGCCAGTACACCATCACTAAAAGCTTCGAGTCTGTTTGTTTTCATAATTATCCTTTAAATTCAGCTTTTTTATGTGCCCCATCACAATACGGTTTATTTTGTGAAACACCACATCTGGAAAACGCAGTTGTTTTTTCCTTCACCTCTTTTTTACCATTACAATTTGTAACTTCCATGGTCCCATGAACCAGTAATGGTCCATTTTCTAAGACATCTATTTTAGTTGTTTCTTCCATTTCTATCTGATTTTCTATACTATTAGATTTATAAGTTAAGGCTCCTGAAGGACAAGCATCAATTTGAGAAATTAATTCTTCAGAAGTTGTATTTTCAATTGTAATCCATGGTTTAGCATTTGGGTTATAAACATTCGGCAATCGTTTTACACACTCAGCTGCATGAATACACATTTTGGGTTTCCAAATAACAGTAAATCCTTCGTTTGAATATTCCTTAATTATTTCGCTGTTAGAACTCATACTATCATTATTTAAATTGCTTGCTCTAGTTTTTTAATGGCTTCTTCAAAATCACTCCTTAATTGTGAATTTACTATTTTATCTTCTAAAAAATTTTGATTGAATGAAGGTAGTGAAAAAT
>CAZQBE010000168.1:4671-5855 GCA_964591595.1 uncultured Flavobacteriaceae bacterium | reverse complement strand
CTTTTTATGGATGAACTATTAGACATACGCGAGGAATTTGGACAACCCACAGGAAAAACAGCTTTAAAATCTGAAGCACACAAAAAAGGGCTCTTTCACGCCACGGTTCATATTTGGTTCTATACAGCAACTGGCGAAGTGTTATTTCAAAAGCGTAGTGCTACTAAAGAAACCTTCCCTAATTATTGGGATGTTTCGGTAGCTGGTCATGTTTTAGCAGGTGAAACAATTGAAGATGCAGCTTTACGTGAAGTTAAAGAAGAAATTGGGATAGCTATCTTGAAAACCGATTTGGTTAAAATTGATGTTCGGAAAAATATTAATCGTCATCCTAATGGTATTATCGATTGCGAATTTCAGAATGTGTTTTTATGTAAGTTAGATGTTGCTTTACATGCACTTAAAAAGCAAGACGAAGAAGTTGATGCTTTGTGTTTACGCTCGTTAGAGGAATTTAAGTATTTCACTGCCCATCGTAATGAAACTTTTAAATTAGTCCCAGCAGATTATTCGTATTATACATTTGTAATCGATAGTATAACTAATGTGCTTTAATTTTAATAATTTCCATGTTTAAATAATTCACCTATGCTTAGCCATCAAAAAGAAAAATTTAGCCTTCCCAAAGATGTTATTTATTTAAATACGTCGTATATGTCACCTTTGCTTAAAGACGTAGAAAACGTTGGCGTTGAAGCCTTACAAAAAAAGAGCAAACCTTTTTCTATTTCTCCAAATGACTTCTTTGAACCCGTAACCGAACTCAAAAAGCTATATGCTACATTAATTGATACCAAAGAATTTAATAGAATCGCTTGCATTCCTTCGGTATCCTACGGAATTGCTAGTGTTACCAATAACATTGCACTAAATTCAGGAGATGAAATACTGGTAGTTGAAGATCAGTTTCCGAGTAATATTTATGGATGGCGTAAACTTGCCGAAAAATATAATGCTACAATAAAGACTATTGTAAAGCCAAAGTCTGGAACACATATAGCGCAACATTGGAATGAAGCTATTTTAAATGCCATAACACCAAAAATTGCAGTTGTTGCCATGTGCCATGTACATTGGGCTGATGGCACCTTATTTGATCTTAAATCTATTCGAAAGAAATCTAAACAGCATAATGCATTACTAATAATTGATGGCACACAGTCCGTTGGTGCCTTTCCTTTTTC
>CAZQBE010000168.1:0-4661 GCA_964591595.1 uncultured Flavobacteriaceae bacterium | reverse complement strand
TTCAACCAGATGCATTAATTTGTGCAGCCTACAAATGGTTATTAGGACCTTATTCTTTTGGTCTGGCTTATTTTGGAAGTTATTTTGATAACGGCTCTCCCATTGAGGAATCTTGGTCTAATAGAATAGATAGCGAAAATTTTGCAGGATTAACCAATTATAAAGACGATTACAAAGATGGTGCCAATAGATATTGCATGGGAGAAACTGCAAATTTTGTTTCGGTACCAATGGCTATACAAGCCATAAAACAGCTTATAGCATGGACTCCTGATGCTATACAAGAATATTGCTTCAACATTTCAAAGGATGCTTTAAAAGAATTAGAAACATTGGGTTTTAGTATTGAAGACGAAAATTACAGAAGTCATCATTTAATTGGTATTAAAATTCCAGACTTTATAAACATTGAAACATTAAAAGTGCAATTTGAAGAACATCATATTTACGTGTCTTTTAGAGGTAATTACATAAGAGTGTCTCCGCATCTTTATAATGTAAAGGAAGATTTTACTAGTTTAGTGCACTGCATAAAGTCTATAATTAATTAATATGAATTTATTATTCTTTGCCTTAGCTCCTGTCCTTATTGTTATTATTTACATTTATGTAAAGGACAAATATGAAAAAGAATCCAAGCGTATGCTTGCGTATACCTTTTTACTAGGAGCTGTTGTGAGTATTATAATCACAACCATATTGTATAAGTTTTTTGATTTGTTTTTACCAATCCCTTATGATTATAGTGTATGGCAACAATTTGTAAAAGCATTTTTTATAGTTGCTTTAATTGAAGAATTTAGCAAATATGTAATCGTACGGTATTTCAATCAACCTCGTAAGGGGTTTAACGAACCCTTTGATGGTATTGTATATGCAGTCATGGTTTCCATGGGTTTTGCTGCTTTAGAGAATATAATGTATGTGTTTCAAGGCGGAATGCAAGTCGCTTTACTAAGAGCTTTTACTGCTATTCCAGCACATGCTGTTTTTGCTGTACTAATGGGTTATTTTATGGGAAAAGCAAAATTCTCCAAAAACAAAATGAAATGGAATTTAATAGGTTTGTCTCTGGCAATAGTGTTCCACGGTACTTATGACTTTTTCTTGTTTATTAATTTCATTCCAGGGATTTCAATAGGGGCATTTGTAGCGTTAATACTTGGGGTGATTTTATCTAAAAAAGCAATTAAATCGCATCAAAAGGGTTCGTTTTTTAAGAACTTATAATTCTCTATTTAGGAAATAAACTCTTATCCAATCCTGGAACAATTCTTAAAGCATTTTTGTAATATACTTTTTTAAGGACTTCGTCTGATAAATCCAATCCATACATTGGCCAGAAAGCATGGTATTTCTTGTGGTATGGAAAATATTCATCAGCACTTTCTAACACTCTAAAATAGGTTGGGAATTCTTCGGGTTTCCAACTGTCTTTACCAAACAATATACGGTCTTGATATTTCTCAAAAAATGCTTTGGCGAAACGGGGTTGACGGCCTAATTCGGCAATTATCGCTCCAATACCAACATTCATATTTGGCATTTGGTCAAGCAGATTTCCTAATTGCCCTAAATCGTTTGCTAACCAACTCATATGAGCACTAATAAAGGTGGTATTTGGATGCTTTTTAAATACGTTGTATTGTTCATTCATAATTTGCTCCCAAGGTGCAGGATTGTTGGCATCTCGTTTACGTCTTGGATGTGTCTTTAATTCTAACCAACGCTCATTGTTACCATCAAAATCGTCCCAAAACGGCTTAGGGTCTGCAGCATGTATCAAAACCGGAATTCCTAATTCGCCACACTTTTCCCAAATAGGATCTAAGCGTACATCATCAATAGCTAAACGATTACCATCATTATCTTTATTACGCAATCCTAAACTTTTATATACTTTTAACCCTTTGGCACCATGCTTTACATCTTGCTCCAATTGGGCTACCTTTTCTTGCGTCCAACCCTCTGCTTCAGCACCTTCAAAATTGATATTTGCAAACACTACAAATCGGTTTGGATAATGGTCTGCAATATTTTTTACAGATTGTATTAAATCATTACCTGTACGCCCGCTTAAGTTTACCATAATAGCTTCATTAAGGGTATCCATGGCAGCAATTACAGGCTTTAAGTCTTGTGTTGGCATTCTATATTGATGTCCATGAACATCAATAAATGGGAACTTTGCCTTTTTAATGATCTTTCCTGGAACGACTAATGTTGATGTTGGGTTGTATTCTTCAAAGGACATGTCCTGTGCATTAATTGAAAATGAAAGTAGCAAAGCAATTGAAAACAGAAAGGACTTCATAAATTTTATAGTATAAACATTAATTAGATTATAAATGTAATACTATGCATGTAATAAGCTAAAAATTTAGGAAGTCTTTAACAATGCTTTAAAAAGAAATTCAACTATTTGGTTCGATACCAATGATTTTCAAGAAATGGTGTTTAATTTACCCCATCCATGGCGATTTCAAAAGTTTCTATAAATTCATCATTAGATATTTTAGTTATAACAGACCTTGCAATCCAATCTTTTGGACTATTCTCAATCTCTCTAGAAATAAATACGAATTTATCGCTTACGGAAAGTGTTTTGTTTAATTGGTAAACAATTGTAAATCCTTCTACATGAAACTGACGGAATACAATAATTGATGTAACTGAATTATAACTATATACTCCAAAATCACGATGCACTTCTCCAATTGGTTTTTTCTCAGACTTTGGAAAGGTAGAACGGTTTTTTTCAATGATAAAATTATCGTCTAAATCAAAATTATAAGTTCTAAACCCTATCCCATTACCCGCTACTCCACTTTCTACACCTTGCCATTTCCCGATTAAAAATTCTAAGTCTTTAAACTGTTCTTGACTATGCACTAGAAAAAATGACAGTCCTAACCAACTAGCAATAACTATATTTCTCATAAATTCTATTCATTAATTTTTACGAAAGTAAAATATTTTTTAAAAAGGTAATTAAATTTTTTCAAGCATTAAATTATAATCATATTGCAAATCTTCATGTAATAAAGTAATGATTTTCTTAATCAATCCTATTTGTCTATTATACAGATTAGTAAGTGTTACATTATGTCTAATTGAAGGTTGCATGTTTTTAAGCTCAGAACAAAAATAAAGCAGTAATTCTACTTCGGTTTCTTTTATCTTAGAATATCGAATATAGGTTTTTACACGTCGCAGGATTTTTCTAACACTCTTTTTAATATAATAATAACTATCGGTATTTATCTCGGTAAACTGTAATGCAATTTCTGTTTTTATGCCTTCAATATAGCCTGTTTCATTAGAAGCTTCATACAAAAGATAGGTAAGCAACTCTTTGTTTTCTTTTTTAAATCTCGACAAACGCAAACAGAGTTCCACCAATTCTGATTGGGACAAATGACTAAGTTCTTCTTTGAGTTCCTTTACTGTTGCTGTCTTCATGTAATTTCCTTAATCGTATGGTAATACATCAGGTTCAATATATTGCTTTTTAGCTGCTTCATAATTAAATAAATCCATACTATAATGACCATTTAGCAATGCTTTAAAATTTTTATTTAGGCGAGGAAACTCTAAAATAAAGCTTTTAAAATTATCTGTATTAGATTTCAACATAAAGTGATATACCGTTTTAACTGCAGCTACCGTTACTGTTTTATTATATTTATCTCTAGCACCTACCGATACTACAAAATTTAATAGTTGGCTATTAATATTCGTTATAGCTCTATCAACGCCATACTTTTTAATATGAATCCAAGCCAACCTAATATGTGCTTCGTGACTAAAAAGTTTTGGATTTAAACTACAGTCTTCAAATTGAGTTTCAAAGGCATCATCGCTTAATAGGTAATGATTTTGCATAGTACAAAAATAGCTATTTTGAAATTATCTAATACACCTCAAGCCTTCATATACAACAACACTAACCGCATTGGCAAGATTTAAACTGCGCACTTTGTTACTCAAAATAGGAATCTTATATAATTTAGCAGTATTTGCATCAGTAATTTCCCTTGATAAACCAACAGATTCTTTCCCGAAAATTAAAAACATACCATCTTTATAATCGACAGACCAATAATCTTGCGTTCCATGACTGGAAAAATAGACCATGTTTTTACCTTGATGCTTTGCGTAAAAATCTTCAACACTTTCGTAAATATGAAGTGATATGTGTTTCCAATAATCAAGTCCTGCACGCTTCAATCGTGTATCATCTATTTTAAAACCAAAGGGTTTTACCAAATGTAGTGTTGCTCCTGTTGCCAAACTTAAACGTCCAATATTACCTGTATTCATTGGGATTTCAGGTTCTATAAGCACTATATTATAACCCATCTATTGGAGATTTATTTGTAAAAGTTAGAATTAAGCCAATTCTAAAGCAATTCTCATCATATCATTAAATGATTGCTCGCGGTCCTTTGTACTTGTAGCTTCACCAGTAATAATATTGTCGCTTACAGTAAGTACAGAAAGTGCTTTAACTCCAAAACGTTTGGCTAAGGTGAATAATATTTGTGTTTCCATTTCAACACCTAGAATGCCATGCTTTTGCCATATTTCCCAGCGGTTTGGCGTATCATCGTAAAACGTATTAGTGCTAAAAATAGAGCCTCGATATGTCTTTATATTAA
>CAZQBE010000167.1:0-5877 GCA_964591595.1 uncultured Flavobacteriaceae bacterium | reverse complement strand
AAATATGTAGCGAAATTTGATGACGGAAAAGCTTCAGTTGGATTGCAAGAAATACATAAAGGGCATCCATTCTATAATTTAGAAGGAAAAGATAATATCGTTATGTTTTATACCGAACGATATCCTGAACAACCTATGATTATTAAAGGTGCTGGTGCTGGTGCAGATGTAACAGCTTCTGGTTTGTTTGCTGATATTATTAGAATTGCAAATAACTAGTTATGATAAACGAAATAAAAATATTCTCACCTGCAACTGTTGCTAATGTGGCCTGTGGTTTTGATGTGCTAGGGTTTTGCTTAGATAATGTTGGAGATGAAATGGTGATACGGAAAATTTCAAAAAAAGGAATTTATATTACCAAAATCGAAGGTTATGATTTGCCATATGAAGCTCATCTAAATGTAGCTGGAGTATCTGCATTAGCACTTATTGAAAATGCGAATCCCGATTGTGGTTTTGAAATAGAAATCTATAAACACATTAAACCAGGAAGTGGTATTGGTAGTAGTTCTGCGAGTGCTGCTGGAAGTGTTTTCGGAATTAACGAACTGTTAGGAAAACCATATAATAATACGCAACTCTCCTATTTTGCTATGAAAGGTGAAGCCCTAGCTAGCAAAAGTGAGCATGCCGATAATTTGGCACCAGCACTATTTGGGGGATTTACTTTGGTAAAAAGTATTGCGCCATTAGAAATATTGCAAATTCCTACACCAAAAGAGTTATACGCTACCATTATTCACCCTCAAATTGAAATCAAAACAGCTGAAGCACGTGCCATTTTACCTGAAAATGTGCCTTTAAAAGACGCTATAGGTCAGTGGGCAAATGTTGGAAGTTTAATTCACGCATTACATACAAGTGATTATAACTTAATACAAAGATCGCTACAAGATATTATTGTAGAGCCCTATAGAAGTAAGCTTATTCCTCATTTTGATGATGTTAAATTTGCCGCGTTAAATCATGGTGCTCTTGGTTCTGCTATTTCAGGATCTGGGCCCTCTATTTTTGCATTAAGTGAAGGCATTGAAACTGCTAAAAAAGTGGAAGTAGCTATGAAAACAATATATTTAGAAACAGATATAGCCTTTAATACTTTTGTTTCCACAATAAACACAAAAGGAATTAAAATCCTCAATTCTTAAATTAAAATGCAATACTATTCACTCCATAAAAAAGCACCGAACACATCGTTTAAAGATGCTGTTATAAAAGGATTAGCCCCAGACAAAGGCTTATATTTCCCTGAGTCAATTACACCTTTACCACAATCATTCTTTGAAGATTTTGACAGCCTAACCCATTCTGAAATTGCGTTTGAAGTCATTAAGCAATTTGTAGTACCTGATATTCCTGAAGGTGTTTTAAAGCAAATTATAGAAGAAACATTATCCTTTGAGTTTCCTGTCATTGAGTTCACAAAAAACATCTCTACTTTAGAGCTGTTTCATGGGCCAACAATGGCATTTAAAGACGTTGGTGCTCGGTTTATGGCTAGATGTTTAGGGTATTTCAATAAAAATAATAGTGAAGAAATCACTGTTTTAGTTGCTACTTCAGGAGATACAGGAGGTGCTGTAGCTAATGGGTTTCTAGGTGTAAAGGGTATAAATGTTGTGATTCTATATCCAAGTGGAAAAGTTAGTGATATCCAAGAAAAACAACTCACCACACTTGGGCAAAACATTACAGCCTTGGAGGTTAATGGCACTTTTGATGATTGCCAAGACATGGTTAAAAAAGCATTTCTAGATGAGACAATAACAAGAACATTACAGTTAACATCTGCAAATTCGATAAACGTAGCACGTTGGTTGCCACAACTATTCTACTTTATGTTTGCTTATAAACAGCTAAAAAATAAATACAAACAAATTGTGTTCTCGGTTCCTAGTGGAAATTTTGGTAATGTTTGTGCTGGCATGATGGCGCAACAATTAGGTTTACCAATTCATCATTTTATTGCATCTAACAACGAAAACAATGTAGTTACCGAGTACTTAAAAACCCAGCTTTATAATCCAAAACTATCAGTTGAAACTATTAGTAATGCCATGGATGTTGGTAATCCAAGCAATTTTGTACGTATTCAAGAAATCTATAAAAACAATTTTGAGTCTTTAAAAAACAACTTAAGCTCATATAGCTTTACTGATGAAGAAACAGAAGAAGCCATGAAAGAAATTTATAGTAACTACGAATATGTTGCTGATCCTCATGGCGCTGTTGGTTATTTGGGAGCTAAAGCATATCTTAAAAACAATCCAAATTCACATTGTGTGTTTTTAGAAACAGCACATCCTACTAAGTTTTTAGATGTAGTTGAAGAAGTTATCCAACAAAAACAAAACTTACCTTCTCAAATTGAAACAGTTATGGATAGAGAGAAAGTATCTATTAAGGTTGATTCTTATGAAGATTTAAAGGCGTATTTGTTAGCTTAGATAACATACTTTATTTAATAAGGTATACAACTAAAATTTACGTAGTTTTGCGTCTCAAAATTTGAGATAAAAAATAGATTCCCTCATTCGAGGGAATGAATTAAAAGAAATTCAATGAAAAATATTGCTTTACATACTACACATGAATCTCTTGGAGCTAAAATGGTTCCTTTTGCTGGCTATAACATGCCTGTACAATATGAAGGCGTAAATATTGAACACGAAACCGTTAGAAAATCGGTTGGTGTGTTTGATGTCTCTCATATGGGAGAATTTTTAATTGAAGGTCCTAACGCCTTAGGTTTAATTCAAAAAGTAACGAGTAATGATGCTTCTAAACTTACCATTGGAAAAGCGCAATATAGCTGTTTCCCAAATGATGATGGAGGGATTGTTGACGACCTTATTGTTTATAAAATAAAAGAAGAAACTTATTTATTGGTTGTAAATGCAAGTAATATTGAAAAGGATTGGAATTGGATTCAATCTAAAAATGATGTTTGCGCAGAAATGCGAGATATAAGTGACAATTATTCTTTATTAGCTATTCAAGGTCCAAAAGCTATTGAAGCCATGCAATCGCTGTCTAGTCATGATTTATCCAAAATTAAATTCTACAATTTTATTGTAGGAGATTTTGCTGGAATAGAACACGTTATTATTTCGGCAACAGGTTATACAGGAAGTGGCGGGTTTGAAATTTATTGCAAAAATAAAGACGTACAACAGGTTTGGGATAAGGTCTTTGAAGCTGGAGCTAATTATGGTATTAAACCTATTGGGCTAGCAGCTCGAGACACCTTGCGTTTAGAAATGGGATACTGCCTCTATGGCAACGATATTGATGATACAACCTCACCTATTGAAGCCGGATTGAGTTGGATTACTAAGTTTACAAAAGAATTCACTAATAGTAAAGCGCTTGAAGCTCAGAAAGCACATGGCGTAGAACGCAAGCTCATTGCTTTCGAATTAGATGAACGTGGTATTCCACGTCATGGCTATGATATTGTTGATGGTAACGGAACTAAAATTGGTGAAGTTACCTCAGGAACCATGTCACCTTCACTAGGCAAAGGGATTGGTTTAGGTTACGTACCGCCTGTTTTTGCAAGTGTTAATAGTAAAATTAATATCCAAATACGAAAAAATGCAGTTCCTGCCACTATAGTAAAATCACCTTTTTATAAAGGATAATTCTTCTGTCGTATCGAGTGCAATCGAGATGTCTCAAAAATAAAAAAATTTAGTTCTCGACTGCGCTCGAACTGACAAACAGCATAATTTGAGTTTTTTAAAAAAACATAAAATTTTAATATTAGGTGCAAGTGGTTTTATAGGAAATGCCATTTATAAAGAACTCTGCTCCTATTTTAAAACCTTTGGCACTTATTGTAGAGATGATAAAGAATTAAATAAGAACAAGCATTTCTATCCGTATAATTTTGAAGAAGATGATATCTTCGAAATCCTTAACATAGTTAAGCCAACAGTAATTGTTTCTGCGTTACGTGGCGATTTTTCAGCGCAAATTCTAGCCCATCAACATCTTGCAGAATATATAAAAACTCAGCAATGTAAACTCATATATTTATCGTCTGCTGTGGTGTTTGATGCTTATAGCAAATACCCAAGTTACGAATACGACAAAACCTTTAGTCAAAGTATTTATGGACATTTCAAAATTAAAATTGAAAATGCGTTGTTGCGATTACCAAAACGTAAAGTTGCTGTTTTAAGACTTCCTATGGTATTTGGCACAAGTTCTCCCAGAATTGAAGCCCTAAAAACCTGCTTAAAGGAAAAAGAACCTATAGAAATATTCCCGAATTTGATAATGAATGTCACTACTGATAAAAAGCTAACCCAACAAATTCATTACATTATTAACAGAAATAAATTTGGAGTCTTTCATTTAGGGAGTAAAGATTTAGTACATCACGACGATTTTATAAAAGAAATTATCAACAAACTTGGTGATTATAAACCTGTGTTTAAGCATGTGTACACTACCAATGACGATAGATATTTAGCAGTATTACCCAAAGACAACATACTTCCAAAACATCTGCAATTAATGAGTCAAGAGGTTTTAACGAAATTAGAGGTTTAACTGCTTTTAAAGTTTAAAATTGCGTACATTTATTTCACATAAAATCGTAACATCATGTCAAAACTTTCAGAAGAAGATATCGAAAAAAGATTACTTCATTTTCCCGATTGGGAGTATCATAATAATGCTATTCATGCCGAATTTGAGTTTGAAAATTTTAAGGATTGCTTTAGCGCCATGAACAGAATAGCCTTTGAATGTGAAGCACTTAACCATCATCCAGACTGGTCAAACACTTACAATGTATTAACTATTTCATTATCTACACATAATGCAAATGGTGTTACCGATAAAGATTTTGAATTAGCCGAAGCTATTGAAGCCATTGTAGAGGTTGAAGAATAATCTAATTATCATTCCTGCGAAAGCAGGAATCCATAAACTATATGCTCAAAATTGAAGAAATATGATACTTTCTTTTCTCCTTTCTTTTTTTAAATTTGTGGCTCAATTATATATTAAGTTAACACTAAAAAGATTCCCCTTTTCAAGGGAATGACAAAATAAATTTTCTATGGGAAGAGCTTTTGAATTTCGTAAAGCACGTAAAATGAAACGTTGGTCTGCTATGAGCAAAGCCTTTACACGTATTGGTAAAGATATTGTCATGGCTGTAAAAGAAGGCGGTCCAGATCCTGACAGCAATTCTCGTTTGCGTGCAGTAATTCAAAATGCGAAATCCGTAAACATGCCTAAGGACAATGTAGAACGTGCTATTAAACGCGCGAGCGACAAAAGCCTTGGCGATTATAAAGAGGTCTTATTTGAAGGCTATGCACCTCATGGTATTGCCATCCTTGTAGAAACCGCAACAGATAACAATACACGAACCGTTGCTAACGTACGGAGTTATTTTAATAAATGTAATGGCAGCTTAGGCACTTCGGGTTCTGTGGTGTTTATGTTTGACCATACTTGCAATTTTAGAATTCCTGCAGAGGGTCTTGATGCCGAAGACATAGAATTGGAATTTATAGATTTTGGTGCCGAAGAAGTTTTTTCCGATGATGATGGCATTTTAATTTATGCTCCATTTGAAAGCTTTGGAGCTATACAGGCCGAATTAGAAAAACGTGATATTGAAATACTATCTTCTGGTTTTGAGCGTATTCCTCAAGTTACAAAAAAACTTTCTGCCGATGATGTTGCTGATGTAGAAAAGCTTTTAGAAAAAATTGAAGCAGATGATGATGTACAAAACGTATATCATACCATGGAAGAGCTTACCAACTAGTTGTAAGAATTTTTTTTATAGGATAAAATTCATCATAGTTATCTGGAGTAAATTCACGATTCCGTAAATAATCGAAAGTT
>CAZQBE010000166.1:0-5884 GCA_964591595.1 uncultured Flavobacteriaceae bacterium | reverse complement strand
TGTTTAGCTTGTCTAACTTTTATGACTCTATTTTTATTACTATTTACTTGATTGAAAAAAATAAATATCATGAAAAAAAATATGGGCGGACTTGACCGCATTATCAGATTTATTATTGCTGCCATTGTTGGTTTTTTATATTACAACGGGACAATAGAAGGTACATTAGCCTATGTGTTATTAACTTTAGGAGGGATATTTTTAGTTACAAGTTTTGTTAGTTTTTGCCCATTGTATTCATTGGTTGGTTTGAATACTTGTAAAGCAAAGTAATAATGCTCAAAACCCATCTTTAATAAAGATGGGTTTTATAATATTATGTAACAATTGTTACTTGAATTTCCAAAGCAGTCTCATACCTTTACAAGGTTATTTACAATTAAAACTAATTAATTATGAGTACACATTATCAAGTATTAATAATAGGAGGTGGAACAGCTGGTATTATGGTTGCCACACAAATACTTAAAAAAGATAAACATATAAACATAGGGTTAATTGAACCTGCCAATACACATTATTATCAACCTGCTTGGACACTAGTTGGAGCTGGTACTTTCAATTACAACAAGACTGAGAGACCGATGTCGAGTGTAATGCCAAAAGGCATTACTTGGATTAAAGATTATGCCTCTGGTTTTAATCCTGAAAATAACACAGTTACAACAAAAAACAGTGGCAATATCACATACGACTATTTGGTAGTTGCTCCAGGTTTGGTATACGATTTTTCATTAGTAGAAGGGCTTACTGAAGCTATAAATAAAGGTGTTGTATGTAGTAATTATACAGACCCAAAACATACTTGGAAAGTATTACAAAACTTTAAAGGTGGAACAGCATTATTTACACAACCAACTACACCAATTAAATGTGGAGGAGCTCCACAAAAAATCATGTATTTGGCTGAAGATTACTTTAGAAAAAGTGGTGTAAAAAATAAAACAAACATTGTTTTTGCATCTAATGGAGGTGTTATTTTTGGTGTAAAACCTATAGCAAAAACTTTGATGGAAATTGTTGATAGGAAAGATATTAATTTACGTTTTGGACATTTACTTAAAAAAGTAGATGGAGAAAAACAAATTGCTTGGTATGCTCTTGCTGATAACCAATCGGAATATAATCATAAAGACATAGAGGTCTCTAAAGATGGAGACTTGATAGGTATCCATTTTGATATGCTACATTTGGCGCCACCACAAACTGCTCCAAAATTTATTCAAAATTCGCCATTAGTAAATCAAGAAAAATGGTTAGATGTAAATCATCATACCCTACAGCATAATACATATTCTAATATTTTTGGATTAGGCGATGTAGCTGCATTACCAACAGCAAAAACTGGAGCTGCTGTAAGAAAACAAACGCCAATTGTTGTTGAAAACATTTTATTACTTATGGAGCAAAATAAAATAGGAAATAAATCTTATAATGGCTATTCATCTTGTCCATTTGTAACTGGTTATGGTAAAATGGTACTGGCTGAATTTGATTATGATAATAATTTTATACCAGATCCAAAATTAAAACAAATGCTTATTAAGGATTCATCAAAAGAACATTGGAGATTATGGATACTTAAAAAATATATGCTGCCTTATTTATATTGGAATAAAATGATGAAAGGTAAAGATGTTTAATTGCTGTTGATTCAAAATTTTTTAGTTTTTAATTAACATCCAAAGGCAAGCTTCGTTGAGCTTGCCTTTTTCTTTTATAATTCGCAATATATTGTATTTCAGAAACTAACATTGTAAAGTCCGATGTTTTTGTTATTTGCATACATATAATTGTTTTAGTGTATACATGTTTTTAGGATGGGTTACTTTAATCGACAATAAACTTTGTAACCTTAGTTACACAAATACATAAGAAAATATATTTACTTTGTATAAACAATCAAACTATTATGGAAATAATTTTTGAACCTTGGCCGTGGTATGTCGCTGGCCCTCTTATCGCCCTTATAATGTTACTTCTTCTCTTGGTTGGTAAAGAATTTGGTATTTCATCTAACTTGCGCACATTATGTACAATATGTGGTGCGGACAAAAAAGCTGAATTTTTTAAGTTTGATTGGAAGACACAACGTTGGAACCTTATTGTAGTTTTAGGAGCTATAATTGGTGGTTTTATTGGATCGCAATTTTTGTCTAATGACATTTCAGTAGCAATACACCCTGAAGTCATTAAGAACCTTAATTCTTTGGGATTCGAAAGTGCAGGAACGTCTTATTTACCAACTGAGTTGTATGGTATGAATGCTTTAACTGATGCCAAAAGTATAATCATATTAATAATAGGCGGGTTCCTTGTTGGGTTTGGAGCACGTTATGCCGGTGGTTGTACCTCTGGACATGCCATTTCAGGGTTAAGCAATTTACAACGCCCTTCTTTAATTGCTGTTATAGGATTCTTTATTGGAGGCTTGTTAATGGTTCACCTTATATTCCCACTAATCTTTTAAGTTATGAAAAGTTTTATTTATTTAATATTAGGAATAGTTTTTGGAATAATAATGTATAAATCTGAAGCTGCTTCTTGGTTTCGTATTTACGAAATGTTTCAATTTAAAGCCTTTCACATGTATGGTATCATTGGATCTGCTTTAGGGCTTGGAATTATTTTGATACAGTTTATTAAAAGATATGATATTAAATCATTTTATGGTAAACATATAGTTATAACCCCAAAAGATAAAAGCATAAGTCGTTACCTTATTGGAGGTTTTATATTTGGATTAGGATGGGCTTTGGCAGGCGCTTGTCCAGGCCCTATGTTCACATTGGTTGGTGCTGGGTATGTCCCAATTTTAATAGTTATAGGCTCCGCTTTGTTAGGGACTTTTGTTTATGGTCTAACGCGAAATGTGCTACCACATTAAATTATTTTATTAGGCTTCCATAAATTTACTTCAGTTAATAACGATGCTGGATTGTAGTACTTACTAAAAACTAATTCTTTTTTACAACTTCAAAATGAAAAACATCGGGGCGAGCATAATGCCCAACTGCATCGAACATTCTTTTGGCAGAAATAATGTCATTTAAATTAATATCAGCATATAAAATGCCTTCTTTAGCTTCTAATGGTCCTGCTAAAATTTTTCCATTTGGACCTATAATACAGCTCTTTCCTGTATTTATCCACTCTCTTCCCTCAGGATATAATTTTTTAAAATCGAAGCGCTCTGGAATATCATCTATTGATAAAGCCATACAAGCACTTATTACAAATAACCCACCTTCTCTAGCAATGTGCTGAATACTAATTAACCAATTATCACTTTTATCCCATGTTGGCGTAGCCAATATTTGCGCACCCTTTTCATAAATAGCGTTTCTTGCCAAAGGCATGTAATTTTCCCAACATACGAGACCACTTAATTTTCCAACCGAAGTTTGATAGGAATTGAGTGAACTACCATCGCCTTGTCCCCAAACTAATCGTTCTCCACCTGTTGGCATCAGTTTTCGATGTTTCCCAATAATTTCACCTTGGTCATTAATAAAAAGTAAACTATTAAATAATGTACTATTGCTAGATTCAGAATTTCTTTCATTAACTCCTATTACAACATTAATATTATTCGCTTTGGCAGCCTTACACAATAATTCTGTACTATTATCGGGTATAGTAACTGCATTTTTAATAAGTTCCAAAAAAAGCTTATTTAATTCGGCACTCTTACTATTTGGCACAAGCCAAACCCAATCTGGATATCCTGGAACAAAGGATTCAGGAAACACAATTAATTTAGCACCATTTTTAGCAGCTTCTTCTATAGTTGCACAGGCTTTTTCTATGGTTTTTTGTTTGTCCATATAAACTGGTGAAACTTGAGCTGCACATACTTTAACAATATTGCTCATTTCATTCATTTTTTTATTAGGAATTAAATTATTTTGGCTATTAACCATTAAAGTTCCAATTAGATATAATTGTATAAGAAATACTATATTTTTCATTGACATAAAATTAACTTCGTTTTATAAATGTAAATAAAATATAATTATGAAAATGTAAATATTAAGAAAACTCTGAGTTATAAATAATTTAGATTGTTTTTCAGGCTCGATAGATAAAATTATAGAATGAAAATCATAAGGTGAAACGTGTATTATAATTAATCTCTAGTATAGCAATGGATAACCGGAATGAAAAAAGTAGATTTTGATAAAGACATGTGGGTTTTCTTATTTAACGGATATAAAAAATCAGGAGATTTATTAAAGAAAATCGAACTGGACAAATAAGTTTGACGAAATTATAAATGCAGACTCAACTTTTACGGACTTTCACAATGGACGAAAACCAAATCTGCCTTTTCTTATTATGGAAACTGAACCAACACATCAATACTAAAACTGCAAGCAACAATGGATCTTATAATTCATACTGGTTTTGTGACAGACCAAAATATATTTTATAACTTGCATTATACTGAAATAGAATGGCAGTATGACAAAGAAACAAATAAAACGAATTCTCAGAATAGTATTTATTACTGGATCCATATCCTCCTTGTTCTTCGTGCCTTGGATTTTGGTAAAAGCGTGGATATTACCACTACCTGATACAGTTCAAGAACAAGTAAATGAAGCAATTGGACATGGATTTGATGGAATGATTGTCTATGTGGACGAAGCCGGAAAACCACCAGCATTTTATGTAGCTGGTTGGAAAGACCGAAAGAATAAAATACCTACCGATCCGCAAGCCTTATTCAAGATTGCCAGTATCAGTAAGTTGTATAATGCTGTTGCGATTACCAAATTGGTCTATGAAAAACGATTGTCTTTAGATAAAACGCTTGCTGATTACTTTCCTGATCTTGTGGGAAGAATTGAAAATGCAGAAAAAATCACTTTGAGATTGATTGTGCAACATCGAAGTGGTATTCCTAATTACACCGATCATCCTGGTTTTTGGGAAAACCCTCCGAAAAGCAGAGAAGAAACTCTCGAATTAGCACTTGATTTGCCGGCTAACTTTGAACCTGATAAGGATTATGGTTATTCAAACACCAATTATTTGTTGCTTTCCGAGCTCATGGATCAGGTGTTGGGCTATAGTCATTTCCAATATATCAAAGAGGAAATTTTGATACCACTCAAACTTAACAATACTTTCAGTTCCCTTCGTGAGGTGAATATAGATGATGTTATGAGTGGTTATCATGTTGGCTATGAATCCGATTTTAAGACTGATGATTTTGGAATGTTAGCTACAGCAGAAGATGTGGGTATATTCTTGAGGGCGTTAAACGATGGGGAATTGTTTAATGAAAGGGAAAAGGCAATCTATTCTTCAATTTATGTCTACAAACATTCCGGATGGGTTCCTGGGTACCAGAGTTTTGCCGAATATTACGAAGATATTGATACTGTTGTTATTCTGTTTAATAACACAACCGATTCTAAACTATATATATGGAATTTGTCTCAAATTATATATAGCCGTATAGTAAAAATCCTGAGAAGGCAAAAAAGCCAAAAGCAAACTTAAGATGGCTATAGTTAATACGAATTTTGGTGCTTAATCCAAAGTAAAGTGCCTTGAATAAAGTCCGCAATATTTTCAATTTTGCGTGTCTATTGAAAAAAAGAAAAAATTGGGCTAAGTGCAAGTCCGAAAGTTCAGTTCTCTGAATTCCAGTAATAACCATAGCCAACCGTTAGAGCACATTCAGCTAAAGCTGACTTGTGTTGTTAGGTGCAAATCATATAATCATTCTGTTATATCACTTGGTAAATCACCAGTATAGAGATAGAAAACTGTTGAACCATCTGAACCATCTTTGTATTGAAAATCAGACATTGAGCCGGTTTTTAATCCAACTTTTATATCATCTGTTTTATAATATCCACTAGCAGATATT
>CAZQBE010000165.1:0-5886 GCA_964591595.1 uncultured Flavobacteriaceae bacterium | reverse complement strand
CAATTTGAGGTTTTATTCTTTTTTTATCATGCTGTCTTGGAGTTACAGTAAAGAAAATATAAAAGATTAGGGCAGATATTATGGAAAGCAAAAGAGGATAGACAAAAATACTATTTTTAGCAGATTTATGAATATTATGATAGATTCTGTTAATTCTTTTTATCCTTTTCAATTAATTCTCTTTTAATAAGGTATTATTAATGTTTAATTCCAATTCTTTTTTTTGCCTTGTGTGTAAAGTCAAGATATTGCCCTGAAGCAAATTTACCACTTAATAATTTTAAAATTAATACAATACGTACGGAGTTAGTAAGAATTTATCAACATTACTCATAGTTTCATTCATCTTTATTACATTTATAACTTCAACTAACTAATAATTACATGAAAGAACTCAACCAGTTTATTGCTGATTTTGCCTCACTTGTTTGGGGACTACCATTACTTATCTTACTTATAGGAGGTGGATTATATCTGCTTTTTTTATCAAAATTTTTACCCTTTCGCTTTATAGGTCATGCCATACAAGTATTACGAGGTAAGTATGACGACCCTAACGATCCTGGACAAATCAGTCACTTTCAGGCTTTATCTACTGCCTTGTCTGCAACCGTTGGTATGGGAAATATTGCAGGTGTAGCTGTAGCCATTTCAATAGGTGGACCAGGAGCTATATTTTGGTTATGGGTGAGTGCTGTGGTTGGTATGTCAACCAAATTCTTTACATCTACATTGGCTATTATGTTTAGAGGTAAAGATAGTAATGGCGAACTGCAAGGTGGTCCCATGTATTTTATAATGGAAGGATTAGGCAAATCATGGAAGCCTTTGGCGATAATGTTTAGTATTTGTGGTTTGGTTGGTGCATTGCCTGTGTTTAATGTTAACCAACTTACACAAGCGATAAACGATATATTGTTAATACCAAATGGAGTAGAAGTTGGTTTATCATCGAATTTGGTTATTGGGTTTGTTTTAGTAGTAATAACCTCTTTTGTAATTCTAGGAGGTTTGCAACGCATTAGTAAAACAGCGTCTAAGCTAGTACCTTCAATGGTATTGCTTTATTTTGTATTGGTCCTTTTTATTCTGGGAGTGAATATTGATGTGGTTCCAAAATATTTGGGGATGATTTTTACCGATGCTTTTGTTGCTAAAAACTTTGCAGGAGATGCTTTTCTTGGTGGTGTTTTAGGTGGATTGGTTTTATTAGGTATTCGTCGTGGTGCTTTTTCTAATGAAGCCGGAATTGGTACAGCACCAATGGCTCATGGAGCAGCAAAAACAGATGAGCCAGTTCGCGAAGGACTTGTAGCTATGCTTGGTCCTGCTATTGACACCATTATTGTTTGTACACTAACAGCATTGGCTATTTTAGTAACAGGCGTTTGGCAAACTACTTCCGATAACGGTGTAAGTTTAACAGCCTCAGCGTTTGCTGAAGCTATGCCAGGAATTGGAAAATATTTATTACTCATTTGTATTGCTATTTTTAGTATTTCGTCGTTGTTTTCATATTCTTATTATGGTACAAAATGTATGTCCTTTCTATTTGGAGCCGATAAGAAGCATTACTATAATTACTTTTATATCGTGAGTATTATTCTTGGTGCAACAACTTCGTTGAGTATGATGATAAACTTAATAGATGGCTTTTTTGGCTTAATGGCAATTCCAACGATGACCGCTACAATATTGTTAGCTCCTAAAGTAACTAAAGAAATAAAAGCCTATACCAAACGACTTAAAGAGAGTAAACTATGAGCGAAAAAATAAACGCCAAAACCTATTGGAAAACCAATATTAAATATGTACTTATACTTTTAGCTATTTGGTTTTTAGTATCCTATGGCGCAGGCATCATTTTTAAAGACGAATTAAATAATATACGCATTGGAGGTTTTAAATTAGGATTTTGGTTTGCGCAACAAGGCGCTATGTACGTATTCGTCATTCTCATTTTTGTATATGTTCACCTAATGAACAAACTCGATAAAAAGTATGGCTATGATAAGTAGTATGGTTTTTATTGAAGAAGTGAGTGTTCAAAACTGGACATATATTTTGGTTGGTGTAACATTCGCATTATATATTGGTATTGCTATCTGGTCTAGAGCAAGTTCAACCAAAGAATTTTATATCGCAGGAGGAGGCGTATCTCCTTGGGCAAATGGAATGGCAACTGCAGCCGATTGGATGAGTGCTGCATCCTTTATTTCCATGGCAGGAATTATCTCGTTTGCAGGTTATGATGGTGCTGTTTATTTAATGGGTTGGACAGGAGGTTACGTATTGCTAGCGTTACTATTGGCACCATATTTACGTAAATTTGGAAAGTTTACAGTACCCGATTTTATAGGTGATCGTTATTACTCAAAAACAGCACGAATTGTTGCTGTGTTTTGTGCACTATTAGTATCTTTTACCTATGTCGCAGGACAAATGCGAGGTGTAGGTATTGTTTTTTCCCGTTTTTTGGAAGTTGATATTAATACTGGAGTAATTATAGGAATGCTCATCGTATTATTCTATGCTGTTCTAGGTGGAATGAAAGGTATCACCTATACCCAAGTAGCACAATATTGTGTGCTCATTTTCGCATTTATGGTACCTGCAATTTTTATTTCTATTCAAATGACAGGAAACCCAATTCCACAATTAGGTTTTGGTAGCGAATTGGCAGATGGTTCAGGAACATTTTTACTCGATAAGTTAGATGGTTTAAGTACCGAACTTGGTTTTGCTGAATATACAGAAGGCTCAAAATCCTTAATTGATGTGTTCGCTATTACCTTAGCATTAATGGTTGGTACTGCTGGTTTACCTCATGTTATTGTTCGCTTCTTTACTGTTAAGCGTGTGAGAGATGCACGTAAATCGGCTGGTATTGCATTGTTGTTAATTGTAATTTTATATACAACAGCTCCAGCAGTTGCTGTATTTGCAAGAACAAATATGATTGAAACAGTTTCTAATACAGCTTATGCAGATGTACCTGAATGGTTTAAAAAATGGGAAACTACTGGACTCATCACATTTACCGATAAAAACAACGATGGCATTATTCAATATGTCGCAGATAAAGCTCAGAACGAATTGGTAATAGATCGTGATATTATGGTATTGGCAAACCCTGAAATTGCGCGTTTACCAAATTGGGTAATTGCCTTGGTTGCAGCTGGTGGATTAGCAGCAGCATTGTCTACAGCAGCAGGATTGTTGTTGGTGATTTCTTCTTCAGTATCACACGATTTGATTAAGAAAGTATTTAATCCAAAGATTTCTGAAAAAGGCGAATTGGTAGCTGCTCGTTTATCTGCTGTTGGTGCAGTTTGTGTTGCAGGTTATTTTGGAATTAATCCTCCAGGATTTGTAGCTGCAGTTGTAGCATTGGCATTCGGACTTGCAGCAGCTTCATTTTTTCCAGCCATTATTTTAGGGATTTTCTATAAGCGTATGAATAAAGAAGGTGCTGTTGCA
This sequence comes from uncultured Flavobacteriaceae bacterium, assembly GCA_964591595.1. GTDB lineage: Bacteria > Bacteroidota > Bacteroidia > Flavobacteriales > Flavobacteriaceae > JAADHG01. The sequence continues at coordinate 2,406 of CAZQBE010000165.1, read as the reverse complement.
GGAATGATTGTTGGGATTACTGCCATGCTTTTGTATATGATTAAATATAAATTAGGTTGGTTTGACGATGTACTTCCAGATAAAAATGAGTGGTGGTTTGGCATATCTCCAGAAGGGTTTGGAAGTATCGCAATGCTTCTAAATTTTGCAGTTTCCATTGTGATAATGAAGTTTACTAAAGCACCTCCAAAATATGTGCAAGAGATTGTAGAGAATATTAGAATACCAAGTGGTGTTGGAGATGCTTCAACGCATTGATACTTCAAATCCTTAACAGTCGATGATTTAATGTTACCAGTAGAAAAAAGCTGGCAGATAAACATTATTTTATTACTTTAGATAGCTCATAAATTTACAGTGTGAGTTTATGCTATTGTTGAATATTTCAAACAGAAGTTAATGAGTAATTATCATATAAAACACCTCGAAGAATACTATCAAGTATATCGTAAATCAGTACGTAATCCAGAAATTTTTTGGGAAGAAATCGCCGAAGAACATTTTATGTGGCGAAAAAAATGGAACAATGTTTTAAGTTGGGACTTTAGCAAACCAGAAGTAAAGTGGTTTGAAGGCGCACAACTCAATATTACCGAAAACTGTATAGACAGGCATTTAGCCACTCGAGGCGATAAAACTGCCATTTTATTTGAACCTAATAACCCTGACGAAGCATCACAACATATTACATACAAACAATTATATGAACATGTCAACCAGTTTGCTAATGTTTTAAAAGATCAAGGTATTAAAAAAGGTGACAGAGTTTGTATCTATTTACCTATGATTCCAGAGCTTTCTATTTCGATATTGGCTTGTGCACGTATTGGAGCAATACATTCAGTAGTTTTTGCAGGATTTTCTGCCACAGCTTTATCAACCAGAATTAATGATTGTGATTGTAAAATGGTCATCACGAGTGATGGTTCTTATCGTGGTGCTAAAACTATTGATTTAAAAGGTATTGTAGATGAAGGATTAGAAACTTGTCCAGATGTAGAAACAGTTTTAGTTGCAAAAAGAATCAATTCAGAAATCACTATGAAAGAAGGTCGTGACAAATGGTTACAACCTTTATTAGATAACGCTCCAACAAGTTGTAAGGCAGAAGTAATGAATGCAGAAGATCCGTTGTTTATTCTATATACGTCTGGTTCAACAGGGAAACCAAAAGGCATGGTACATACGACTGCAGGTTATATGGTTTATACAGCTTATACATTTAAAAATGTATTTCAATATAAAGAAGATGATGTCTATTGGTGTACTGCCGATATTGGTTGGATTACAGGACATAGCTACATTGTATATGGGCCTTTGGCTAATGGAGCCACAACGCTTATGTTTGAAGGTGTGCCAAGTTATCCCGATTTCGGACGTTTTTGGGATATCGTGGATAAACATAAAGTGAACCAATTTTATACAGCTCCTACTGCTATTCGAGCTTTGGCTAAAGAAGGTTTAGGTCATGTTGAAACTAGAGATTTGTCTTCCTTAAAAGTTTTAGGAACTGTAGGAGAACCCATAAATGAAGAAGCATGGCATTGGTATAATGATAATATTGGGAAAAAAAATAGTCCAATAGTTGATACATGGTGGCAAACCGAAACTGGAGGTATTATGATTACTCCAATTCCGTTTGCAACACCAACAAAGCCAACCTATGCAACCTTACCATTTATAGGCGTACAACCAGCTCTAATGGACGAAAATAGTAATGAAATAAAAGGCAACCAAGTGGATGGTCGTTTGTGTATTAAATTTCCATGGCCTTCTATGGCACGAACTATTTGGGGAAATCATCAACGTTATAAAGAGACTTATTTTTCAGCTTATGAAAACATGTATTTTACAGGAGATGGTGCTTTACGAGATGAGGTAGGTTATTATAGAATAACTGGTCGTGTTGACGATGTAATTATTGTTTCGGGACATAATTTAGGAACTGCTCCAATTGAAGATGCCGTAAACGAGCATCCAGCAGTTGCCGAATCTGCTATTGTTGGTTTCCCTCACGATGTAAAAGGTAACGCCTTGTATGGTTATGTCATTTTAAAGGACACTGGCGAATCGAGAAATCAAGACAATTTGCGTAATGAAATTAATCAGATTATAACAGAGCATATTGGACCAATTGCTAAACTTGATAAAATCCAGTTTACAATAGGTTTACCTAAAACACGTTCCGGTAAAATTATGCGTCGTATTTTACGTAAAATTGCACATAAAGATGCTAGTAATATAGGAGATACAAGTACCTTGTTGAATCCAGAAGTGGTTCAGGATATTATGGATAATGCATTGTAATTGTAACAAAAGAAAGGGATTAACTTTAAGAAAATAAAATAATGTTTAACCCGTTGTGCATTATGATTTAAAGAAAAAAAGTTGTTCATCTTACTGATA
>CAZQBE010000164.1:0-5918 GCA_964591595.1 uncultured Flavobacteriaceae bacterium | reverse complement strand
CAAAAGCAAACTTCATGTTACAGAATGCTTTATGGTAAAGCCTTCCTAGCAAATGCAGTTACAGCTAGTGGCGAGGACGTTGGGGATACAGTAATCCCTGTGCTTTGGAGAGCGAGAGGAGCTAACTTTATGCCTTTATCTGACACGCTAGATTCACTTTCTGCACAGAAAAAACCATTCCTTTTCTACAAATTAAGTTCTACGCTTAATAGAAAAAAGAAGGGTAGTAATGTGTATTACGTGGCTAGCTTTACTGTGGATAAAGATGCAGTTGAGTTTACTTCCGATGACCAAGGATTGCTACAGTACTTTTCGCAGTTAGTGGATAAGGAAAACAAGTGGGTAATGTCCGAGCATGATAAAGCATTACAGAACAAAGGAGTTATTGTTGATTCCGATGTCTCTGACGCTATAATGGTAGATGATGTTGCAGACATTGACAGTGCATTAGATGACGATTTACAGATTGTTAACTGATGAATGTTCATCAAGCCACATTGCTTTCGTTCTTATCTAAAGCAGCAAATGGGGGGGCAGAAATGCCTCCTCACTTAATCGAAGAATTTGGTGACTTAGCTAAGAAAGCCATACAGAAACACTTTTCAAAAAAAGATGATGAAGAGTTTAGATTAAGAATGAGCAATATAGGACGCCCATTGTGCCAACTGCAAATGCAGGCTAATGGTGCTGAACAAGAACCCCAAGATTATAGCTTTAAAATGCGTATGATTATAGGGGATATGTTAGAAGCAGTTTTAATTACTTTAATAAAAGCCTCAGGAATAGAGGTAAAGAATATACATAAAAAAGTCGAGCTACAGAATGAAGATATTAATATAAAAGGCGAATTCGATATTGAATTATCAGATGGTATCTACGATATAAAAACTGTATCACCATACGCATTCGATAATAAATTTAATACTGACAACGCTTTTGAAAGCATTAAAAGCAGTGACACCTTTGGGTACGTATCGCAGGGCTATGGATATAGCGAGGCGGCAAAAGTACCATTTAAAGGTTGGATAGCTATAAATAAATCAACAGGCCAGATAGCTTTTGCAGAAGCATCTGACAATAAAAAAGAAAGAAAAGAGGTTCTAGATGCACTCAAAAAAACTCATAGCACCATTACTACTGGAAAACCTTTTAAGAGATGCTTCACCGACACTCAAGAAACTTATTATTCAAAGCCTACAGGAAACAGAGTCCTTGGATTTGAATGCTCTTATTGCTCCTATAAAAAGTCGTGTTGGGGAGATTTACAATTTAAACGACAACTCCCAAGCAAAGGAAAAAACCCAAGATGGGTTTGGTATACACACATATCTGATGAGTGGCGTGACACTGCAGATTAGATACGGAGATACAGATGTCAAAACTTTTAAACTCAAGCAGTACGAAGCAGAAGAATTTATCCGCCAAATCAACAAAGGCACGCCGTTTCCCTGCATCAAAAGTGAAGCAAACGCTACGTACATCCCCAGCAATGCAATCAAAGAAATTCGTATTGAAGAAGAAGATGTCCCCCAGGACATCAAAAGCGAAGGGTAGAAGATTGCAGAATTGGGTAGCTGATAAGTTGTTAGCTGTGTTCAAAGCTTTGACTCCTTTAGATGTACGGTCTACACCTATGGGCGTAAATGGCGTAGATGTACAGTTATCAACGGCGGCTTTCAAAAAGTTTCCTTACGATATTGAGTGTAAGAACACTGAAAGAACTAAAACAATATATAATTATTATGAACAAGCTATATCACATAATAATAAAGGTGAACCTTTGCTTATAATAAAAATGAATAGGCAGAAACCCTTGGCAATAATAGATGCTGAACACTTTATAGAAATGGTCTCATGCAAAAACGCAAAACAATAACTTTAGCTGAAAACGATTCAGTGTTAATAATAAGAAACTTAGGTGATGAAGATGCCTACGATATTGAAATTGTTCACAATTTTTCTAACGTAAGCGAAGATAACAATGATGAGGTTACTTTTTATACTTTGTTATTGCGTGGTATAGCTGACTATGCTATGAATAATCCTGAGTCACTTATAGAGCAGGGGCAATTAAGTTTCGCAAATGATATTAATTTACTACAAACCATACACTAGGAGGTACTATGAATATGCAAGAGCAATTAAGTTTTAAAGGAATGTATACAGAGGATGCATTTATTCCATCTTTTGAAGATATAGATTCAGAAGTTAATGAGCCACCTCATTATAATCAAGGTAATATTCAATGTATAGACGCTATGCGAGAGATGCTAGGTGACGGATTTGAATATTACTTGCAGGGAGCAATAATGAAGTACTTGTGGAGATATCGGTATAAAGGTAAACCTGAGCAAGATTTACAGAAAGCCCATTGGTATCTTGAACTATTATTAAAAACTGTTAGGTCTAAATATGTCAACTCAAACGGTAAAGGTTAAAATTAAAATCATTGCTAATGTGGATGTGGAAGAGTTCACACCTGATGCAGAAGAACTGCCATTAGTTATAGAAGAAGCAATAGAAGATTTGATGCACGAATTTTCAGGAATTAATGCAAAAGATGTAAGCGTAAGTTATTAAAGGAGATAAATATGAATAACGCATTACCAACAGACTACCAAAATTTTATAGCCACATCTCGTTACGCACGTTGGATAGATGACCAACAAAGACGAGAGACATGGAGCGAAACTGTAACCAGATACGTAGATTTTTTATCTAGTAAAGCTAGTATAGATTATGATACTACAGAGAAGATATGGGACGCTATATATGGGCTAGAGGTAATGCCAAGTATGAGAGCATTGATGACTGCAGGAGCCGCTTTAGCAAGAGATAATACTGCAGGGTACAACTGTGCATATTTGCCTGTAGACGATATGAAATCTTTTGATGAGGCTATGTATATTCTTCTATGTGGAACTGGAGTTGGCTTCTCTGTAGAACGAGACAATGTAAATAAATTACCGGAAATTCCTGCACGAGTACAAAAAGGTGAAGATATGCTCGTTGTTCACGATAGCAAAGAAGGTTGGGCTAAAGCATTACGCAAACTTATTGCACTTTTGTATGCAGGCGTAATTCCATCTTGGGACTTATCTAAAATTAGACCTGCAGGCGCTAGACTAAAAACATTTGGTGGTAGGGCATCTGGTCCTGCGCCATTAGACAATCTCTTTAATTTTACTGTTAATTTATTTAAAGAGAATGAAGGGAAAAAACTTTCTGGGTATGATTGCCATAGCTTAATGTGTAAGATTGGAGAAGTAGTAGTATCTGGTGGTGTACGTAGGTCAGCTATGATAAGCCTGTCAAATCTTTCTGATATACGTATGCGTCACGCTAAGACAGGGCAATGGTGGGAAACTGCCCCTCACATGGCTTTATCTAATAATAGTGTATGCTACACTGACAAACCCGATAGCATGACGTTCTTACGTGAGTGGACTTCTCTTGTAGAATCAAAGTCAGGAGAAAGGGGTATATTTAATAGAATTGCCGCACAGAAACAGGCCATGAAATATGGCCGTAGAGACCCACAACACGATTTTGGATGTAACCCTTGCAGTGAGATAATACTGCGCCCCTATCAGTTCTGTAACCTCACTGAGGTGGTAATACGAGAAGGGGATAGCTACAACTCTATTTGCCAGAAAGTAAAGATAGCTACAATACTTGGCACAGCTCAATCTACTCTTACAGATTTTCCTTATCTACGTAAAGTTTGGAAAAAGAATACTGAGGAAGAAAGACTATTAGGTGTATCTCTTACAGGTATCATGGACAGTATGCTCATGAGTGGTAGAGAAGAGCATAAAAAACAACTACCCCATATACTTAATGAGCTTAGGTTAGTTGCAGTTAACACTAATTTAGAATATGCTAAGAAGTTTAATATTCCGCCTAGCACAGCTATAACTTGCGTCAAGCCGAGTGGAACGGTATCACAGCTATGCGACAGTGCCTCTGGTATCCATGCGAGACACAGCAAATTCTATGTGCGTACAGTACGAGGAGATAACAAAGACCCCCTTACTCAATTTATGATAAATGAGGGAATACCAAGTGAGTCCTGCGTTATGAAGCCTGATACTACTACAGTATTTAGCTTCCCGATGAGGTCTCCTGATACATGTATAACTAGAAATAATATGTCAGCTATTGAACAACTAGAAATGTGGCTTATATATCAAAGACATTGGTGTGAGCATAAGCCATCAGTAACCGTAACTGTTAAAGCTGATGAATGGCTAGACGTAGGAGCGTTTGTGTATAAGAACTTTGATGAAATGTCTGGGGTATCATTCCTACCACACGAAGACCATGTGTACCAACAAGCCCCATATCAAGACATCAACGAAGAGCAGTATGATGTTATGAAAAGTAAAATGCCTTCCTCTATTGATTGGGCTAAACTTGGAGACTTTGAGAAAGAAGATACAACAAAGTCTTCTCAAACTTTTGCATGTAGTGGGGACTCATGTGAAATAGTTGACATAGGAGCATAATATGATAAAAAAGAATATTAAATTTTTCTATAAAGGACGTAAAGATTTCTACAAGGTAGAGCAGATAGGCGAGAGAACCCACCACGTGATAAACCCCTTCCCCATAGAATCAGAAAAAGGGAAAGAATGGCAACGTGGTTTCGACAGCAGTTATTTTACAAATTTAAAAAGGCAGAAGAAGCATGAAAGCGCTAAAAGAATTAGAACCCAGCAAGTGTGATAGAAAAAAGTTTGACCTAGATTTACAATATGGTCAAATAAGAGAAGCAGAAGTAGCAGATATGTTACAAAAAGGTAAGGTAGAAGTTAAATCTGAAAAGGATATATGGCAAACCTCAGGAAATATAGCGATTGAATATGAAAGTTATGGCAAACCATCAGGAATTAAAGCCACGGAATCTGATTACTGGTTTCATAATTTGTGTATTGGAGATGACACCTACGCAACTTTGGTTTTTAGAACAGACATCTTACGTAGGATTATTGATTCCCTGGATTATGTACGTACAGTAAAAGGGGGAGACCACTACGCTTCAAAGATGTATTTACTAAACATACAGAAGTTATTTTCTTCTGATGTTGTAAAAGCATTCAGAGACTCTCAAGATAATAGTAAAGATGTTAACGGATAGAGAAGTTAAAGCAATGTGCCAAAAACAAGCAGAAAAAGCCTATAAACAATTTATATGGTTTATTAAATGGTTCTCTATTTACAGCGTATTTTTGTTATTGTTTTTGGCTATTGTGTTTATATAAAAGGATAGGACTATGACGAGTAAAATAAAACCATATAACAATAAAGGTTTTGGTTTAGCATTTCTAACAATAATATTTCTTATGTTAGTTCTTCCTGCAATAATTCTTTTTACATCCCTGGGTACATGGGATATGTTCTGGAAGATGCATTTACCTGATGGTGACTGTTGGGAAAATAGTAAGCACGAAAGGGTCTGTAAAGATGACAAGTAAAAGTATTGAAGTTGTTAGTGATTTAGAGGTACATCTGTCTCCTACACCAAGAGGTATTGGACTTACACTAGCACCAGAGTCACCTACAAAGCCTGCCGCGTATGCAGAATATAATTGGGCGGACCTTGTGAGGGGATTGCTTGAAGCTCATACAATCCCTGTGTTACACAAAAAAGATATTCGCATTACGGAAGACAGTTACAGATACCTCCTTGAAGTTGTTCTTGCAATGAAACAACAATCTGATATTTTATTACAAGAAGCTAAATCTTTTACTATAGTTTAATCTTCTAAAAGAATGTCAAAAGAATCTTGAGTAACTGGAGGAGGAGTCGCCCCAAATAATTCTTGAGATTGCCCGTATACATCTTTACCTTCTAAAACTGCAGAAGCTAAAGTTGAGCCAATGTATCCTTTAGTAGAAATCATATTACGTATAGC
>CAZQBE010000163.1:0-5934 GCA_964591595.1 uncultured Flavobacteriaceae bacterium | reverse complement strand
CTTGTGAATATTTAATTTCTAATGATGGTTCACTCTTAATTTCCTCAAATCAGATTGCCGAAAAACGACTTACAGAGTTTCCTTCCAATTTTATAATTTTTGCAACTACAAGTCAGTTTGTAGAGACCATTAGTGAAGGTTTAAAAGGCATAAAAAACAATAGCAAAGACAGAATTCCTACTAATATTACTACTATTAAGCACTTTAAGGCTTGTGATGATAAAGATTTTTTAAGTTACGGAAGTAGTTCAAAAAACTTATATTTGCTGCTGTTAGAAGACTTATAAATGAAGGAATTATTTATTAGAACAGTCTCAGGTATTTTATATGTATCCTTGTTCTTGCTTTCTTTACAATCGCAACATGCATTAATTGGTTTATTTTTTGTTTTTGGACTTATTTGCATAGCCGAATTTAATAAGCTCATCAATCAAAAAGGGGTTATATCCTATATTATATTCATTTTATTATATCTCGGTTTTTCGTATTGGCAATTGGTTATGGATACTAACGAAGGGTTTACTGAAGCCATTCAAATTTTACATGTCCTCACTATTTTTGTCTTGTTGTTCTTAATTAAAGATCTGTTTACAGAAAAAGCATTACCGCTGTTTATAACCAATCGTTATATAAATGCAACATTTTATTTGTCTAGCGCTTTTATTTTTATGTTTCTCATTGCAGATTACTATGAAGAATTTAACCCTAATATATTGTTAGGTGCCTTTATACTGGTTTGGGTAAACGACTCGTTTGCGTATTTGATTGGTAAAAATTTTGGGAAACAAAAATTATTCTCTAGTATTTCTCCAAAAAAAACAGTTGAAGGGTTTTTAGGAGGTCTATTCTTTTCTAGTGTAAGCAGCTATTTTATTGCCAAACACACCAATACTTTAGACTTTACAAGCTGGTTAATATTAAGTATTATCGTTAGTGTTTTTGGTACTTTAGGCGATTTAATCGAATCCAAATACAAGCGACAAGCCGATGTGAAAGATAGTGGTGTAATAATGCCTGGACATGGTGGATTGCTAGATCGCTTAGATAGTATTATTTTTGCAGCACCATTTATATATTTATTCTTAAGAATTTTAAGATATGTTTCATAAAGAAGGTTATAAAATTATAGTAATGACATTTGTTCTCGTTGCTATTTCTGTTTTACTTATTGATAAGTTTGCACTTATGCCTTGGTTACGCCTTACATTAGACATTGCATTACTTATACTTTTTATTCTTATACTTCAGTTTTTCAGAAACCCTAAACGGCATACTGTACTAAATAACCATCATGTTTTAGCTCCAGTAGATGGCAAGGTAGTAGTGATAGAAGAAGTTTTTGAAAACGAATATTTTAAAGACAAACGATTGCAAGTAAGTGTATTTATGTCGCCAATAAATGTACATGTTACCCGTTATCCTGTGAGTGGGAATGTAGTGTTTAGCAAATATCATCCAGGGAAATATTTAGTTGCATGGCACCCTAAGGCAAGTGAACAAAACGAACGCACTACTGTAGTTGTAGAAAATGAAACTTATGGCAAAGTATTGTATAGGCAAATAGCTGGAGCAATGGCAAGACGTATAGTAAATTATGCCAAACAAAATAATAAAGCAACACAAGGGAAAGACTCAGGATTTATAAAATTTGGTTCGAGAGTAGATTTATTTTTACCTTTAGATACCACTATTAAAGTAAAACTCAACCAAAAAGTTCGTGGTGGCGAAAGTATTATTGCAGCATTGTAATGACAAGTGAAAAGCTAGATATTGAATTTAAAGAAGCCGTAGGACGTGTTAATGCACATACCGAACCTTTTCCTGCTGACATATTACTTCGTCTGTATGCCTACTATAAAAAAGCAACTAACGATTATGGCAGACCAAGTAGTAGTAAAGCCATAATAAATGCTTTTAAAACCAATGCCTTGTTCCAAGCTAAAGACATTACTGAAGATGAAGCCAAACGTATTTATATAGATTTGGTAAATGATTACTTTTTATATCGGAAATAATGCCTTGTTATTGAGCAATTGATACTGAATCCATTATTACCTTATTCTGAAAAAAAGTGGATTCCTGCGTATACAGGAATGACAGTTAGCTCACTCAAAATAACAATTTACTAGACAAATCAAGTGTTTCCCTAAGTTTAAGTTTTATTGCTTTTCATTTTTAAGTAGTTTTAGGGCATGAAAAAAATCTTTCTTCTTCTAATTGTATTACTGTATTACAGTTGTAATAAAAGTATATTTGGTAACTACATTTTAAAAAGTGATTATAGTATTCATAACCTGAAACTCAACAAAGATTCTACTTATGTTTATTATATCAATGAACATTTATTAGGTCAAAATGTATTTAAAGGATATTATTCAGTTAAAAATAAGATTATAGAAATAGAAAAAAATCTAATAGTAAAAGTAGAATTTTAGATTCTACATATAATCAAGAGAAATGCATAAAGGTTATCGATAATTGGAATAATAATATAACTGGTTTAACATTAAAAATAAACAACTCTTTAACTGTAAAGGAAAACAAAAAAGGAAAATTTTGTTATAATAAAAATATTTCGAAAGTTCATGTGTCAGAAGAGTATGAAGAACTATTAATTGAAGATTATGGAATTTTTACCCTAAAGAAGCAAACTTAGGTTTTACAATTTTTATTGATTATAAAAGCAATGATTTTTTTATAAAAAATACACCATCAAAGTTTCAAATAATTGGAAGAAAAGTATATGTTTTATTTAATGACACAATAAAAAATGTAAATTGGTACATGAAAAAAAGATAAGCATATAAAACTTAAAACTATGTTTTGTCATGCTGAACTTTTACACTGAGCGGAGTCGAAGTGTGTTTCAGCATCTAAATACCATTCATGAGATTCCTACCTACACAGGAATGACAACGATTTATTATTCCAAACTCGCCAAACTCGCTTTAAGCGTTTCAATTTTTGCTAAAGCATCTGCTTCTTTTTTCTTTTCGCTTGCCACTACTTGCTCTGGTGCTCCAGACACAAAACGCTTGTTAGCCAACTTCTTTTGTACCGATTTTAAAAAGCCTTCGGTATAGTTTAACTCTTCAGTAAGTTTTGCAATTTCTGCTTCTACATCAATACTTCCTTGCATTGGTACAAAATATTCGTTAGATTTTACTCGAAAGGTCAATGCACCATCTACCTTAGTATCTGTATAATGTAATGCCGAAAGGTTTCCCAGTTTACTAATAACAACATCAAAGGTTTTTGAAGTCTTGTCATTATTTAACACAAACAACTCAATACTGTCTTTAAACGCAATATTTTTTTGTTTTCTAATGGTACGTATTCCTGAGATTACTTCAGCTGCAAAATCAAATTCAGCAATTAAAGTTTCATTTATAGGTTTCTCTTCTGGCCATTTTGCAATAATAAGGGCTTGGTTTGGAGTTCGTTCAGAAATATGTTGCCAAATCTCTTCAGTTAAAAAGGGCATAAACGGATGCAACAGCTTTAAATTATCTTCTAATATGGTAATAATTGCAGTATAAGTTGTTTTATCAATAGGTTGCTGATAAGCTGGTTTTACCATTTCCAGTAACCACGAACAGAAATCGTCCCAAATCAATTTATAGGTTGCCATTAACACATCACTCAATCGGTATTTGCTGTAATGGTTTTCAATTTCTAAAAGCACCTTTTGGAATTTACTTAGGTACCATTCAATTGCAATTCTAGAAGATTCTGGTTGATCTATAGCTGCAACTTCCCAACCATTTATCAATCTAAAGGCGTTCCAAACTTTATTTCCAAAGGCTTTTCCTTGTTGGCAAAGCGCTTCATCAAACATTAAATCGTTGCCTGCTGCTGCACTCAACAATAAGCCTACTCTAACACCATCGGCTCCATAATCTGCAATCAATTTTAAAGCATCAGGAGAATTCCCTAATGATTTACTCATCTTACGACGTTGTTTATCTCGAACCAATCCTGTTAAATACACATTAGAAAAGGGTTTTTCACCTTTAAACTCATAGCCAGCAATAATCATTCGCGCTACCCAAAAGAATAAAATATCTGGTCCTGTTACTAAATCGTTGGTTGGGTAATAGTAGTTAATTTCTTCGTTTTCTGGATTACGTATGCCATCAAACACACTTATTGGCCATAACCATGATGAAAACCATGTATCTACTATATCAGATTCTTGAGTTAAGTCATCTAAAGTTAATAACCTCTCGACTGTACTCGAGGTAACATCTATTTTCTCTTGTGCTAACTTTAGAGCTTCTTCTTTACTTTTGGCTACTACAAAATCGTTTTTTCCATCACCATAATAATAGGCTGGAATTTGTTGTCCCCAAAGTAACTGTCGCGAAATATTCCAATCGCGAATATTTTCCATCCAATGTCGATAGGTGTTTTCAAACTTTTTTGGAAATAATTTAATATCATGATCTACCAAAACCGACTGAATTGCTGGTTTTACTAAATCTTCCATTTTTAAAAACCATTGGTCAGAGAGTCTAGGCTCAATAACTGCATGTGTACGTTCACTCGTGCCAACTTTATGAATAATATCTTCAATTTTTACAAGAATTCCTAGATTTTCGAGTTCTTTGGCAACATCTTTACGCGCTTCAACACGATCTTTCCCTTCATGCTGTAATCCGTAGCTATTTAAACTCGCATCATCATTAAGAATATCAATAACTTCAAGGTTGTGCCTATCTCCTATCTCTTTATCATTTACATCGTGAGCTGGTGTGATTTTTAAGCAACCTGTACCAAACTCAATATCTACATAATCGTCTTCAATTATAGGAACTACTCGATTACAAATAGGTACAATTACATGTTTTCCTCTTAAATGAGCAAAACGTTCATCATTAGGATTAATACAAACTGCAGTGTCTCCCAAAATGGTTTCAGGACGTGTAGTGGCAATGGTTACAAAACCATCTTCATTTTCTATTCGATATTTTACATAATACAATTTATCGGTACGTTCAACATGGTTTACCTCTTCATCAGAAAGTGTTGTTTTGGCTACAGGATCCCAATTTACCATGCGATAGCCGCGATAAATCAAGCCTTTGTTATATAAATCGATAAACACTTTTATAACACCTTCGTTCATATCGTCGTCCATAGTGAACTTTGTACGATTCCAATCACAAGAACATCCTAATTTCTTTAATTGTTCTAGGATGACGCCACCATATTCATGTGTCCAATCCCAAGCATGAGTTAAAAACTCTTCTCTAGTGAGGTCGTTTTTATTAATGCCTTGTTTTTTAAGCTTTTCAACAACTTTGGCTTCAGTAGCAATAGAAGCATGATCTGTTCCAGGAACCCAACATACATTTTTACCTTGTAAACGTGCGCGACGGATTAATACATCCTGAATGGTATTATTAAGCATATGTCCCATATGTAACACCCCAGTAACATTAGGTGGTGGGATAACAATAGTATAAGGCTCTCTCTCGTCTGGTACAGAATGAAAATAGTTATGTTTCATCCAGTAATCGTACCATTTGCCTTCTACATTAGTGGCATCATATTGTGATGGAATTGACATACTTTGGAATAGTTTTTGAACATTAATATGCAAAAGTACTTATATTTTGTTTTCTGCGAAATTATAAAGACTAATAATGTTCTTTTGAATAGTTTAGGTAATTTTTTATTGGTGTAGTTCGTCTAATAATTTTGCAGAATGTCTAAAAAGTAAGTAAGTTTACATTGAATTTAAAATAAAAATGATGAAACATTTAATTACTATTTTATGTATTGGACTAATCAGTTTTTCTGTTAATGCACAAGACAAAGTAGCAAAGATTGAATTTAAAACTGATGTTATTGACTATGGCACTATTGAAAAAGGCACTGATGGAGTAAGAATTTTTGAATTTACAAATACTGGAGAAGCCCCGTTAATTA
>CAZQBE010000162.1:3714-5943 GCA_964591595.1 uncultured Flavobacteriaceae bacterium | reverse complement strand
AAAAAAAAATAACGAATCAAAATTAATAAAGAATGCTAAAAAAGAAGCTTCAAGTATTATTAAAGATGCTAATCATGAAGGCGAAGCCATAAAAAAAGATAAAATTCTCCAAGCTAAAGAAAGATTTATTGAGCTAAAAGCAGAACATGAAAAAGTGATTTTATCTCGCGATAGAAAAATAGCAGAAGCTGAAAAACGCACTCGAGATAAAGAATCTCAAGTGTCTTCAGAATTAGCAAAAAATAAAAAGATAAACGATGAGGTTGAAGTAAAAATTAAGGACTATAACTATAGATTAGATCATTTAGAAAAGCGTAAAGAAGAAGTTGAGAAGGTTCATAAACGACAAATTCAACAGTTAGAAGTTATTTCAAGTCTATCAGCCGAAGACGCCAAATTGCAATTGGTAGAATCTTTAAAAGAAGAAGCTAAAAATGATGCAATGGTTTATGTGCAAGATAAGATGGAGGAAGCCAAACTTACTGCACAACAAGAAGCCAAGAAAATTATAATTAATACTATTCAACGTATTGGTACAGAAGAAGCTGTGGATAATTGCGTCTCTGTATTCAATATAGAATCGGATGATATTAAAGGGCGTATTATTGGTCGTGAAGGACGAAATATTCGTGCTATAGAAGCTGCAACTGGTGTAGAAATTATTGTAGATGATACACCTGAAGCTATAATATTATCTTGCTTTGATTCTGTGCGACGAGAGATTGCACGTTTATCACTTCATAAATTAGTTACAGATGGAAGAATACATCCGGCGAGAATAGAGGAAATTGTAAAAAAGACGCAAAAGCAAATTGAGCAAGAAATTATAGAAGTAGGAAAGCGTACAGTTATCGACTTAGGTATTCATGGTTTACACCCTGAACTCATTAAAACTGTAGGTAGAATGAAATACCGTTCGTCTTATGGCCAAAACTTATTACAACACTCAAGAGAAGTCGCAAAACTTTGTGGTGTAATGGCTGCCGAATTAGGCTTAAACCCTAAGCTTGCTAAACGTGCAGGATTGTTACACGATATTGGTAAAGTACCAGATGCCGAAGCGGATATGGAAACACCTCATGCTATTTTAGGGATGCAATGGGCCGAAAAATATGGTGAAAAAGGTGAAGTTTGTAATGCCATTGGAGCGCATCATGACGAGATAGAAATGAAATCGTTGTTATCTCCAATCGTTCAAGTGTGTGATGCTATTTCTGGTGCACGTCCAGGTGCAAGACGTCAAGTATTAGACTCATATATTCAACGTTTAAAAGACCTTGAAGAGATAGCCTTTGGCTTTTCAGGCGTAAATAAAGCCTATGCTATTCAAGCCGGTAGAGAGCTTCGTGTTATTGTAGAGAGTGAAAAAGTAAGCGATGATAAAGCCGCTAATTTGTCTTTTGAAATTTCCCAAAAAATACAGACCGACATGACCTACCCAGGTCAAGTAAAGGTTACTGTAATTAGAGAAACTAGAGCTGTAAATATTGCGAAGTAGCATTCCTGTTAAGGCAGGAATTTGTTTATTTCCTTGGATGAAACGTATCAATAACATCTCTTAGGTGGCTTTTGTCAACATGCATATAAATTTCAGTAGTTATAATACTTTCATGACCTAGCATAAGTTGTATAGCTCTTAAATCGGCACCATTTTCTAGTAAATGTGTCGCAAAAGAATGTCTAAATGTATGTGGGGAAATGGTTTTTTTAATTCCTGCTTTTTCGGCAAGTTGTTTTACAATAGTAAAAACCATAGCTCTTGAGAGTTGTTTACCTCTTCTGTTTAAAAATAATGTATCTCTATACGCTGAAACTATTGGGATGTGAGTTCTTACTTCATTCTTATAAGTGTTAATATATTTTTGAGTTGTATTACCAATTGGTACAAAACGTTGTTTATCGCCTTTACCAGTAACTTTAATAAAACCCTCATCAAAAAACAAATCGGATACCTTAAGATTTGTCAATTCGCTTACACGTAAACCACAACTATACAGCGTTTCAATAATAGCTCTGTTGCGTTCGCCTTGTGCATTACTTAAATCTATAGTAGCAATTATTTTATCAATTTCTTCAATGGATAAAGTATCGGGGAGTTTTCGCCCAATCTTTGGAGACTCAATGAGCTCTAAAGGATTCGTTTCACGATAGCCTTCAAAAATTAAATAATCAAAAAAACTTCGTAATCCAGAGATTAATCGTGATTGACTTCGGGCATTTAATTCCTTT
>CAZQBE010000162.1:0-3704 GCA_964591595.1 uncultured Flavobacteriaceae bacterium | reverse complement strand
AACTTGAATTATTAAAAAGATAAATACTATCTTCAATGGTGTATATAAATTCTTGAACATTTTCGTGTTCAATAGATATTGGAGACTCTTTTACATCATTATGTACTATAAAAACAATGAGCTTTTTTACATCTTGATTATAACTATTTATAGAGTTTTGAGAAAGTCCTCTCTCTATTTTTAAATAATGTGAATAATCTTTTAAAGCTTGACTCCATTTCATAAGTCCAAATATAAGTATTATAAAAAATTAGCTGGTGCTCATTGTTATGCTTTATTTTTTGATACATTTGAAGTATGAAAAAACTCATTATCATAAATGGACCTAATCTTAATTTATTAGGCAAACGAGAGCCTGAAATATATGGCAGTTTATCGTTTACAGAGTTTTTAAACGAAGTCAAAAAAAGGTATGAAACTGTTGCTATTGATTACTTTCAGTCTAATATTGAAGGTGAACTAATAGATAAGTTACATGAAGTTGGGTTTAGTTATGATGGGATTATTTTAAACGCAGCAGCTTATACACATACATCTGTAGGATTGGGAGATGCTGTAAAGGCTATTGAAACACCTGTTGTTGAAGTGCATATTTCTAATACATTTTCAAGAGAAAAGTTCAGGCATCAATCTTATATTTCGCCAAATGCAAAAGGAGTCATTCTTGGGTTTGGTTTGCAAGGGTATGAGTTAGCTCTTCAAAGTTTTTTATAAACAAAAAGACGACTCATTTTGAATCGCCTTTTTATTTTACTTCGGTCTTCCAACTCCAATCTTCCGTTTTAAAGATGAATCACTTCATCATAAGCATCGGCAACTGCTTCCATTACAGCTTCGCTCATAGTTGGGTGAGGATGCACAGCTTTTAATACTTCGTGACCTGTAGTTTCTAATTTACGCCCTAAAACAGCCTCAGCAATCATATCAGTTACTCCAGCACCAATCATATGGCAACCTAACCATTCGCCATATTTAGCATCGAAAATAACCTTTACAAAACCATCTTTGTTTCCAGCAGCACTGGCTTTACCTGACGCTGAAAATGGAAACTTACCCACTTTAATATCGATACCTTGATTCTTAGCTTGTTGTTCAGTTAAGCCAACAGAAGCAATCTCTGGAGAGCAATACGTACAACCTGGAATATTACCATAGTCTAAAGCCTCAACATGTTGTCCTGCAATTTTTTCTACACATAAAATACCCTCAGCAGATGCTACGTGTGCTAACGCTTGTCCAGGAGTTACATCTCCTATGGCATAATAACCTGGGATATTAGTTTGGTAATAATCGTTTACTATAATTTTATCTCGATCTGTAACAATACCAACATCTTCCAATCCTATATTCTCGATATTTGATTTTATACCTACTGCTGATAATACAATATCTGCTTCTAGAATTTCTTCCCCTTTTTTGGTTTTTACAGTAGCTTTAACACCTTTTCCAGATGTATCAACACTAGTCACTTCAGCTGAAAGCATAATTTTTATACCACTCTTTTTAAACGAACGTGCCAATTGTTTTGAGACATCTTCATCTTCAACAGGAACTACATTAGGCATAAATTCAACGATAGTAACCTCTGTACCAAGTGAATTATAGAAATACGCAAATTCAACACCTATAGCTCCAGACCCAACAACAATTATTTTTTTTGGCTGCTTTGGTAAGGTCATAGCTTCTCTGTATCCAATTACTTTTTTACCGTCTTGAGGCAAACTTGGTAGTTCACGTGAACGTGCTCCGGTTGCAATAATGATATGATCTGCATTATACTCAGAACCATCTACTTCTACTTTTTTACCTGGTTTTATTTTTCCGTACCCATTTATAACATCAACCTTATTCTTTTTAAGAAGAAACTGAACACCTTTACTCATGCCGTCTGCAACATTTCTACTCCGTTGAACTACTGCATCAAAATCTTTATCATAGTCTTTAACAGAGAGTCCGTAATCGTTCGCATGTTTGAGGTACTCAAAAACTTGAGCAGATTTTAAAAGTGCCTTTGTTGGAATACAGCCCCAATTTAAACAAACACCACCTAGGCTTTCTTTTTCAACTAAAGCTGTTTTAAAACCTAATTGTGCTGCTCTAATAGCAGTAACATAACCTCCAGGACCACTACCAAGAACAATAATATCGTATTTACTCATAAGAATAGTTTTATATCATTTTTTTGAAGCTACAAATTTAGGGAATTCCAACTTTAAAATCCCAAATTCTAGTATTATTTGTGTTTGATATTAGTACCAGATGATTAAAGATCATCAGTAAAATGTCTTCTCCTTTTTTCTTTACTAAATTTTTCATTGTTGTAATTTGAAGATTGCCCTTTTGGTACGGATAAGGATTTCCAGTTTTCATTTTTAATCATTTTACCTACAAATACAATTTGTCCAATATGGTAGGCATAATGTGATAATTGTCTATTTATAGCTTCAGTAACGGTGTGTCCTTGATTACGGATATAAATAATGTGTTCTAAATCGTTCTTAATTAAAGGCTGTAATGCATTAAATAAGCATTGCCACCCTTTTTCCCAAGCAGTAATAAGTGCTTCTTTATTTTGATAGGTATCTTCAAACTCTTGATCTCGTTCTCGCCATTTTTTTTCTCCATCTTCAGTTAAAAAATTTGTCCAACGAGAAAGCATATTGCCAACAATATGCTTGACAATTATCGAGATACTATTACTATCTTCATTAAGTTGCCAGTGAATATCTTGGTCATTTAACTGTTCAAAGGTTTTATCACCTAGAAGTTTATAATACCCAAACTGTTTTTTGATACTGTTTAAGTAACTACTCATTTTTATCAAAATTTAAACTAACAGAATTAACACAATAACGTTGTCCAGTTTCAGTTGGACCATCATTAAATATATGTCCTAAATGACTACCGCATTTGGCACATACAATTTCTGTACGTAACATTCCATGCGATTTATCTAATACATTAGTAACAGTTCCTTTAATTGCTTCATCAAAACTTGGCCAACCACAATGTGCATCAAACTTGGTATGGCTTTCAAAAAGCTTTTGATTGCATGCAGCACATTTATAAGTACCTTCATCAAAGTTTAGATTGTGTTTTCCAGTGTGAGGATGTTCTGTACCTTTTTCTCTTAAAACTTTGTATTGTTCATCAGTGAGTTCTTTTTTCCACTCACTTTCTGTCTTCTGAATTTTATAATTACTCATCTTTTTTTGGAATAAATTTTAAAGCAGCACCATTAATACAATGCCGTTTTCCAGTAGTTTTCCTAGGACCATCATCAAAAACATGTCCGAGGTGACCACCACAAGTAGCACAATGTTCTTCATTTCTCGTATATCCTAAGTTGTTATCGGCACCAAAAGCAACATTGCCTTTTATTTCCCTATCAAAACTAGGCCAACCTGTACCAGAATCAAATTTATAGTTGCTTTCAAATAATGGCGTATTACATGCAGCACAATAATAGACACCTTCTTCATAATTTTTATTTAATGGACTAGAAAAAGGACGTTCGGTTCCAGCTTCTCTAAGTACATAATATTGTACATCTGTGAGCTGGTCTTTCCATTCGGTATTAGTTTTAGTAACTTTATAAGCTTTGTTATCAACTTTTTGTGCATTAGAGTTACAATTAAATAACAAAACTAGACTAACAGATACTATTATTTTTTTCATCATTGTTTAAATTTAAAAAATTTATA
>CAZQBE010000161.1:0-5943 GCA_964591595.1 uncultured Flavobacteriaceae bacterium | reverse complement strand
GGGCAGCCAGTACACCCCGTCATGATGTAGTATATATAATACACATACATCCAGTCTCCTGGAAATGGTTGTAGCCATTCAAAACCTATGAAAGAAAATGTAAATTTTGGCACTATAAAAACTCTATTAACCCAACCTGTTAATATAGCTCCAATAGATTCTAAAAAAATAAGTAAACCAAAAAATACTCTAAAAATAATGAGCGCGCTATTATCAATTTGTCTAAATAAAAAGCGGTTAATCATAATTATTCTGGATATAATCTAGTATTCTGGATATAATCTAGAGATTGCTTCTTATCTATAAATAATTGCGCTTTTAAAGACGCTATTGAATTAAACTTTTGTTCATTTCTTAAACGGTCCAAAAGCTGAACTTCAATTTTTTTATCGTAAATATCTTGATCAAAATCAAAAAAATGGACTTCAATAGATTGTTCTTCCCCATTTACTGTTGGATTATTTCCAATATTCATCATACCAAAAACTGTTTCTTCTTCGATATCTGACTTTATTATATAAGAACCATTTTTTGGAATAAGCTTATAGTTTTCTTGAATATGCAGATTAGCAGTAGGAAATCCTATTTGCTTTCCTAAGCTTTTTCCTTTTACTACTTTGCCCGTAAGCATGAAGTGATATCCTAAAAATGCGTTAGCTTCTTTAACATCTCCATTTAATAAAGCATTTCTAATTTTTGTAGAACTCACCGTTACTTTAGCAATATCTTGTGCCGAAATTTCTGTGATTTCGAAATCGTACACCTCTCCAAACTCTTTTAAATCATTAATATTGGCTGTTCTGTTTCTTCCAAAATGATGATCATAACCAATTATAATGTGTTTTACTTGAAGCTTGTTTACTAAAATATCTCGAACAAATTCTAATGCTGTTAATCTTGAAAACTCCAAAGTAAACTCTTTAATCACTAAATTATTAACTCCTAGCTTTTCAAGTAATTTAGATTTCTCATCAATGGTATTAATAAGTTTAATATTAGCATCTTTTTGTATCACCATTCTGGGATGTGGAAAAAAAGTTAATACTACCGCTTGCAAACTCTCGTTTTTAGCAATTTTTACAAGACGTTCAATTATTTTTTGATGACCAATATGTACGCCATCAAAAGTACCTATGGTTACAACTGAATTATTATTGGAGTAAGACTCTAAAGTACTTTTAATTTTCAACAGTTTAGCTTTTATACAAAACTATGGATAATACTATTATAAAAAAAGAGGGATGTAAAACACAACCCTCTTTTTGATAATTTATCATTTTATGATTAGTTTTTAATAAATGGAATAGAGGTTGAAGCACTTTCTTTAATCACTTTTACAAAATATACACCTTTACTTAAAGATGATACATCAATTTTTAGCTGTGACTGATTACTTATTTCTCTAACAGCAACCAACTGACCTAGTATATTGTATATTTTATAACTATCTGGTAAATCGTTTCCTTGATCTAATTTTATGTTTATTATATCTGATGTTGGATTAGGGTATAAACGAACTCCATTATTAACAAAATAATCATTAACTCCTAATGTAGAAGCAGTGGATATATTGGTTACTTCTGAAGTACCATATGCTCCACCTGAAACGATAACTGTTGCATTGTCGGTTGTAAGCTGATAAGATCCATTACCAAAACCACAGCAAATTCCATCTCCTTGAGAATCAAATATTGTAAATGTATAACACTCGTTTGGCACTACATTGAAAGCTTGATTAATAACTGTTGTATTTCCATTTGTATATGGTCCTCCACTGTATAAAAGCGCATTGCTACTAGCCCTAAATTCCCAAGTAATTTCGCTGCCAAAATCATCAGGTGTAAGTGCTAAATTTATTTGACCTGTTGAATCATATGAAGGATCAATACTAAAATTTAAACTTGTTGCATCATTACAATTCCTTAAATCCACATTTCCATTAGGATTAGATATTGAAACATTAAATACATGATTTCCTGAAGAAGATGATAGGGTTGGTAAGTTAATAACCTCTGATTCACCATAATTTAAGGACCCTGTCCAATTGTAATTCGTTGAACCACTTCCATCTACATCATAAGCAACAGTAGCTGAAGTTAACGTTACTGTTCCCCAATTGGTAATTCTTAAAGTTGGTGTGAAATTTACTGAACATTCAATAAGACTAAATTGTTCAATATCTATGCTACCATCGTTATTAACTGATGCAAGCGGGTTACAAACATTTGATGTAAGCGTTGAAGGTCTATTGGTAGCGCCTGTCATAGTGGCAATGACTCTTGCCTTTTGATCGTTAGTAAATACATTCATACAAACATCTGTACTATAATCCATATAATTTTCTACCATATCAGGAGTTCCTGCTGGAGTTGGGCAAGAATCATTACCTGTATTGCAAATACTACCGTTAGAACTTCCACTTGCAACAGCAGGAGTATCAGCACATAAATCACCTCCACCAGATTCTGCACATCCACCTTGAAACGTATGAAACAGTCCTAAATAATGACCTACTTCATGCGTCATAGTTCTTCCTAAATTAAAATCTCCAGTTAATGTAACATTGGGGTCATCGTCACTACCAAAATACCTATAATCAGAAACAACACCATCTGTGTTTGCAGTACCTCCTGGGAATTGAGCATAACCTAGAATACCTGAACCTCCATTAAATGCAACAGCCCACATATTCATATACTTTGAGGCGTCCCAAATGGATAAAGGCTTTAATACATCCATTTGTGCAAGCGCGTCTGGTAAGCTTGTTTCATTAATTCCATTTTGCCCAATATTAACACGATCTATTCCATTAGTTGGACAACCTTCTGGAGTCTGTTTAGCAAGACAAAATTCTATCTCTACATCAGCACCTACAGGATTTGTATTAAATCCGCGGGTTCCAGCCATTCTTCTATAATCATCATTAAGTACTTGAATTTGAGATAATACTTGAGCGTCTGAGATATTAGGACCTACTCCTACTGCTTCTCCATTATGCAATACATGTACCACTACAGGAATAGTATATACAACAGCCCCTTGAGCTTTATTTATACTAGTTTTATTAATTTCTATTTGATGCTTAATCAAATCTTCATAGGCTTTGCTTCCCATCATCTTTGGGTTGTTTTTCAAAAGCTCCGCATTATATTCGTCAGAAGCACAACGTATTAAATTTTTATTATTTGTTTTTTGTGAAGTATTCAGATTGTTTTTTTCTTGAGCTAAGACCAAAGTGTTCGACAATAACAAACTGGCTAAAAGGATTTTAACGGTAATTTTTCTTAAGTCCATAATTTCTTGGGTAAAAATTAAATCAATAGCAGTCGTAAATTTACAAAAAAAATTATTTCCCGTTAAAACCGTTCATCGTGTTATTCATTCCAGATAACGCAAAAGACTTGATTATTTCAATACTTTTAGTAAATCTCTCCTCTAATTCTTGAGTTTCTTCGCTGGTCCAATCACCTAAAACGTAGTCAATTTGCCTCCCTTTTGAGAAATTATCACTTACTCCAAACCTGAATCTATTATATGTTGTAGTATTTAGTTTTTCCTGAATATCTTTCAATCCATTATGACCACCATCACTTCCTTTTTTCTTTAATCTTAAACTTCCAAAAGGAAGGTTTATATCATCCGTAATTATAAGTACATTTTCTATTGGGATTTTCTCTTTTACCATCCAATATTTAACGGCTTTCCCACTTAGATTCATGTATGTACTTGGTTTTAGAAAAATAAATGTTTTCCCCTTTAGTTTATAGATTGTTTTATCGCCTAACTTTCCACTTTCAAAAGTAATTTCTTCTTTTAAAGCAAAATAATCTAATATTTGAAATCCTATATTATGCCTTGTTTTGCGGTACTGCTCTCCAATATTTCCTAAACCAACTATTAAAAATTTCTTCATGTTGTTATGAGCTTCTACTTGAGCATTTGTCTTTTTCCCAAAAATCATTTGTAATATATTAACCATAATACAAAACTATATTTTGTAAAAATAAAAAAGCATCCTGAAATATCAGAATGCTTTCTAATTAAATAGTATTTAACTTTGTCTCTATTCTTGAGCAGTCTCTGCTTTACCTTCTGCTGGTGCTGCTTCAGTTGTTCCTTCAGTAGTAGCTTCCGCTCCTTCTGCTCCTTCTTCACCTTCGATTCCTTCTTCATCCTCATCAACTTCGTCAACAATTGCAAGTCTTGCTGTTTTAATTTGACAAACCACAATATTATCTTTATGAAGAAATGTGTAGTTTTCATTTGGTAACTCTCCAACATAAACCTTGTCTCCAATTTTTAATGGTTCAATGTTTATTTCAACAAAATCAGGTAAATTAACTGGAAGTGCTTTTATACGTAATTTTCTGTTATTTCTTCTTAATACTCCGCCGTTTTTAACACCTTTAGAATTACCAATTAGATGAACAGGAATATTCATTGCGATTTCTTTATCTTCAAATAATTGATAAAAATCTATGTGTAATATCTTATCAGTAACTGGATGAAATTGAATATCCTGCAATACTGCATTATATGTTTCATCATCTTTTAAGGCAATCACAACTGTATGCGCATTAGGCGTATATACCAGTTTAGAGAATGCCAATTCATTTGCTGAGAAATGTACTGCCTTGTCTCCTCCGTATAATACGCAAGGTACCTGTCCAGCATTACGTAAGGCTTTTGTTGCTTTTTTGCCTACGCTTTCTCTTTTAGATCCGTTAATTGTAATTGATTTCATTTGTATATTTATTGTTTATTAATTTAATTATTTACATTATAAATTTAGAACTGATAGACTTATTGTAATGTACATTTAGCATGACATCAGCAAATAATTTTGCACAGCCTAAAACTTTTATTTTATCACTTTTTTGTTTTAAAGGGATAGAATCTGTAACTATTAATTCTTCAAGTTTAGAATTTTCAAGTTTTTCGTAAGCATTTCCAGATAAAATTGGGTGCGTACAAATAGCCCTTACACTTAATGCTCCTCTTTCTATCATTAAATCTGCAGCTTTGGATAAAGTTCCTGCAGTGTCAACCATATCATCTACAAGTACAACATTTTTTCCTTTAACATCTCCAATGAGTTCCATATGAGTAATAACATTTGCTTTTGCGCGTTGCTTATAACATATAACAACATCACTTTGCAACGCCTTAGAATACGCATACGCCCTTTTAGAACCTCCCATATCAGGAGAAGCAATTGTTAAATTTTCAAGGTTTAAATTTCTTAAATATGGTAAAAATATTGTTGAAGCATATAAATGATCAACTGGTTTTTCAAAAAATCCTTGTATTTGATCAGCATGCAAATCCATTGTAATAATACGTGTTGCACCAGCTGTTTCTAACATTTTAGCTACAAGTTTAGCTGCAATAGGAACTCTTGGTTTATCTTTTCTATCTTGTCTTGCCCAGCCAAAATATGGTAAAACCGCAGTTATATGTCTTGCTGAAGCACGTTTTGCTGCATCGATCATTAAAAGCATTTCCATTAAATTATCTGATCCTGGATGTGTTGAACCGACAATAAAAATTCTAGATCCACGAATAGATTCTTCAAACGAAGGTTGAAACTCTCCATCACTATATTTAGACGTAATGACTTTACCTAAATTTATACCAAAAGATTTAGCTATTTGGCTAGCTAATTCTGTACTCTGTGAGCAAGGAAAAATTTTAGGTTCAGGTCTTGTGTAAGACATTGTAAATTGCTGTTAAATAGTGTTTTAATTTTCGTTTTCCAAAAGGAGGTGCAAATTTAGAAATTTATTTGGACTCCAAAAACATAAAAGCCACTATTTTAGTTATAAAAACTAAATTATTTTATAATTTTGCTTTCTCATTTGCTCAAGTGGCGGAATTGGTAGACGCGCTGGATTCAAAATCCAGTGACTTCGGTCGTGTGGGTTCGATTCCCACCTTGAGTAC
>CAZQBE010000160.1:0-5993 GCA_964591595.1 uncultured Flavobacteriaceae bacterium | reverse complement strand
AACGTTATCAGGCTTTGGCATCGTTAAAAAAAAAGTTCGCAAAAGCTAGTGGAAGAACGCCCAAATAATCGCGTATATATGCTTTTATCTACGTAGTATTTAGAATAGGTTATGGGTGGAACATCTCAAGGAGCTCGAAAAGCAGCGTTAACCAAAGGTTTACAATCAGGCATATTACCAGAAGAAAAAGATTATGGACAAAACCCATACAGTAAGGTTCACATTCCGTTCAGTGAAAACAACGAAGAAGAAGTACCACGCAAAATACCAGCAAGAACAATAACAAAATCAGGCAATCCTCAAGATAACATACCAAGAATAACAAAATCAGGAACTAGTTATGAAGGAAGTCTTATGAAAGAGTTAAGAAATGACATACGTGAATTTTACACAAAAACACAATCATACGAGAAAGTTTTATCAGAATTAAAAGTAAAAAGCGACGAATCAGAAGATCCAAACCAAAAACAAGAATATATTACTAGTATGGAAAAATTAAAATTAAAACACGGAATTGCAGAAAGAAGATTGAAACAAGCAGTACGTGAATATCGCAAACTACGTCAAAGAGGTGAGCAAGAATCACAAAGATCAAAATGGCTACTAGAAAACGTGGCTAAAATGTCACTCGTAGAATCACTAATTGCACGTGAAGAATATCCAACAGAAGACATTGATTGGGAAATTGATAGAGCCGAACAACAAATAAGAATGTCAAAAGGACATCATTTGTTAAACCCAATGTTTAAGGAAAAATTAAAAACCTTAAAAAAATTAAAACGTCAAGGATATACAAAAGTTAAGGTATCAGGAAACGATTATGTTGGCGTTGAAAATGCTTTATCAGGTAAAGATATGAAGGCAAAATTATTACAAAACTTCAAACGTGAAACAGGCACTTCTTCAGGCTTCGAAGATTGGTATAATGATTATATGAAAATGTTCAAAAAAGCCACAAAACAGGAAAAACTAGACGCAATTTATAACGATAAGAAAAAAGCACAAGCTAGTGGTACTTCTCAAGGTGCAATAAAGGCATGGAAAAAGCGTAAACGTGGAGGAGGAAAAGACGAATGGAAACGTGGTGACAAAGGAACAACAGGAATTGCTGCTGCTGGCAATTTTTGGGATTTGAGAGACAAATTCGATAGTTTAAGTCCAGCACAAAAATCAGGTGTTTTACAGGACGCAGGTTATAAAAAATCCGTCATTAATGGCGAAAAGATGTATGAGTGGGATTACATGGATTGGAAATCTGTTTTAGATGATATTGGAGTAGATGGATTCAAATCAATACAAAACTCAATTATCACTACTATGGATGCAGATGATGATGGGAAATTCACTGATAGTGAAGGCACGTACCCACATGGGATAAAAGGTAAAACTTGGGCAGATAAAGAAAAAACTATTCAAAGAAAGGAGGGCAAATTGACCAATAGGGAATTGGATAATGTTTTACCTCTCCTATCTGAAATATCTAGAGATGAGTTGAATCTGCGATTAGATATACTTGAACTTCAATTTATAGGAGATCGAAGTGGTGAATTAAGTGGAACATCAAAAGATTGGTTAAACAAACTAGATAAAGGAGGATTAAATAGATTAGGTAAAGAAACAGCGTTGAATTATATCTACGAAGAACTTTTTGATCATAAAGGATTTAAAAAAGAATATGGTTTTACAATAGAAGATCTTATGAATGATAAAGTAAAATACCCACATAAAGTTCCTGACGACGATTATGAATTTGATGATCCTCAAGACGTATGGGACAGTGTTATGCAAGGAATACATGATGGTGAATATTTCTCACAATCTTCACATTATAGTGAATATCTGAATGGTGTAGGCTGGGATGACGAATACTTACAAGGTTATGACAACGGCAAATATGATTATTAATCATGCCGTTCTATCACGATGGAAAAAAATTAACTAAAAAAGACGTAAAACAATACCAAAAAAATAAAAAAAAATACCAAGACAAATTCAAACATCAACCAAAAAAAACTCCACAACACGTATGGGGATTATCAGCACCGTCACAACGTAAACAAATTTTACAAAGAGCAGGAGTTAACAATAGAGTATTGGGAAAATTTCCGTTCAGAAAATCCTATGCAAACTTAACACCAAAACAAAAAATGCTATGGGAAAACACGTTAATTTATTTACGTGACAAATTAGGCGTATTTCTAATCTCGTAGCCACGAGATCGTTATCTTAATAAGTATTTAACCATGAATAGTGATTTTTTATACTTATATACACCTTGTTTTATAGTAATTGTATAATGGCTAAATCACGCAAAGCATCCGAGAAAACAGCAGAAGAAACTGCTAAAGGAATAGTTGCAAATTCAGGTAATTGTCCTGAAGGTCAAACTCAAGTAGCAACTGCAAACGGTATGGAATGTGTAGATCATAAAGCAGCCGACAAACCAAGAAACTTAACAGGTGTAGAACAAGATTTGCCTGAAGTACCTGAAGAAGATGAAGAAATCATCGCACAGGCACAAGACGAATCACCTGAAGAAGAAGAAGAAGTCGAGGAATTTTCACTCGATGACGCAAAGATTTTGAAAGAGAAATTAGACACTCTATTTCCAGCAAAAGAAGACGTTGATATTGACGTTGACGAAGAACCTGAAGAAGAAGAAATCGCAACAGCAGATATTGATGATCCTGAAGAAGAAGAAATTTATCAAGAAGCAAAAAGACTTGCAGAAAGATCAAGTGGCGACGCAAGATCAAGTAGAAAAGCAACTCGTGAATACCTAAAAGCAAAGAAACTTGGTGAAGCAAAGAAAGAATTACAATTACGTGAAGCACAGATCAAAGCACAAGAATTATACGTTAAGAAATTAGAATTACAAAATAGAATTAAATCTGCTAAAGAATCAGCAGTTCCAAAATTCAATGTTCCTGACACAAAGAACGTTGACAAAGCATACGAATCACAAGTTGCAAATCCAGCAAAGTGGTTTGAGTCCGTTTCACAAGGCGAAAACGTTATGCCTTCTAGCGTATGGAACATCAACAAAGAGAAAATTTATGAAAATTACGGTCAAAGATTTACTAGAAACTGGGATAAAGACTTTATCGAAAGATTCGAGCCTGTTTCCCAAACACAGAAAACAAGTGGAACAGAAGCAATCGCTGGACCACCAGCAAACGACTTTATGCGAACGATGAGCGAACAAGTTCTAGTTCTTCCAAACGGAAAGATCGTTACACCTGTAAGACAATTCTGTGAAGTAAAGATTCTCCCACCGGGAGTTAAAGAAGCATTCTTCTACGACTATGGTGCAGTAGATTTCGCAGCCATTACCGAAGGATCAACTATCTCTGACAGTTCCGTAGCAGTAAGATCTGCTGGTGGAGCAACTAGCCCAAGAGGTGCAAGAGTTCAGATTAACTATTCTGACATAGAAGAAAGTCCAATAGACTTAGTAGCAGCAAACAATCGTGCATTTGCATTAGAATCAATTAACGATGAATCCAAACAAGTCCTCAACGTAGCATTTAACAATGATACAGGTAACGCTGGTGACGGTACAAACAGAAAAGCCGTTGGTGGTGGAGCAAAAACAGGTAAATGGGTACGTGGAAATGACGGTTCAGCATTAACTGCCGACGCAGGAGTAACTGCATCACACACATTATCATTCTCAGGTATTCTCGCAGCAAAGAGAAAGATCCGTGAACAAGGTCTTGACACTACAAACTTAGTATTATACACATCACCAAAAGGTATCGAAGATTTAATCAAAGATCCAAACCTCGACTCTTACTTGAGCT
This sequence comes from uncultured Flavobacteriaceae bacterium, assembly GCA_964591595.1. Taxonomy (GTDB): domain Bacteria; phylum Bacteroidota; class Bacteroidia; order Flavobacteriales; family Flavobacteriaceae; genus JAADHG01. The sequence goes on along the minus strand of CAZQBE010000160.1, from coordinate 2,190 downwards.
TCTCAAAACCAGAAGCAATCACAGAAGGTGTCGTAGAGAGAATCGCTGGTTGTAACATCGTAACCTCATCAGCACTAGCCGACTTGGCAAGTGGTGGAGTCGCAGGTGGTAAAAGATCAGTCCTATTCATTCCGGGAGTAGCTTTCGGATTAGTATCAGGAAGGGATCTAACAATGGAAGCACAAAGACGTAACGAAATTCAAGCCATCCATTTGACTGGAACTCAAAAAATAGCAGGATTTGTAAAGAACGTCGAAGCAACCTGTAGAATCTCACACGCATAGACAAAAAACTATCTTTTTAAACTAGATACAATTAAGATACATCATGGCTACCAAATATGCTAGTAAATACATCGTCAAGAAAAAACTACGTATAAGTGATACTGATAATTCCCTAGATAATGAAATAGAAATATACCTAGATGACGTTGATGATTATATCAATGAACAACTTAGGCATAGATTGGGATTCTTTGATTCCGTAGGTAATGATATTATATTGCCGTTAACCTCATCTACTACACCAAAACTAGATGATAAACTACGTCAAATAGCAAACGACTTTGCCGTAGGTAAATTCAGATTTGAAGTAGATAATGATGACAAACTTTTACAAGAAGCATACAAACGTGTTGATCATTATTTAGATCATAAATTTGGCTGGGTGACTGAAGCATATCGTGTGAATACAACGATAACTCTATCTTCGTATAGTGGTGCTGCTGGTTCTACAATCACAATTACAGGTGAAAACTTTAGAAAAGCACGTATTATAATCGTATATTTTGATAATCTAGAACAAACCACAACTCCAACACAAGTCGTCACATCTACTAGTGGAAAATTTCCAAGTTCAGGAACAGTACAATTAACTATCCCTGCTGGTACGTCAGTAGGTTCTTACGAAATTAAAATAGTAGATGGTGCAAACGATGATCCTGATTTACAAGCTTCACTCACGACAGGTACTCCTAAAGGATCTAAAATAATTGCAGGAGCTACTGCAAGGTTTACGGTGACTTCGTAATGCCTATCGAAGATATTTTACATGATTTAGATTATCATATTGCCGTCAAAGAAGACGGAACATCCAAAGGAGCTTCTAAAGGATGGTTAACTCGTAAACACGGTTCAGATACAGCAACACGCAAAAAACACGGAAAATTTTCCAAGAGACTACATGATTGGGCAAGATTATACGCTGCAAAATTACAATTAGATAAGGACTTTAGGAAAAAACATCCTGAAGATTGGGATAGACGTTCTTACAGTATCGCATATACAATCGCTAAGAAAAGGTTCAAGTAATGGTCACTACACAAAACATCGTTGATTATATCAAGGATGGCACATATCCTTACAGTTTTAGATTCGTAGCTGGTGAACAAAGATACAAAGTTTATCCTATGGTTGAAGTCGTAGAATCAGCACCACGTTCAAAGTCAGAAACACCTGAAACAATTACAGAAACACAAACATTTGAGATTAAGGTTTATGTTCGTTATATCAGAACTTTAGCAGAAGAAATTTCTAACCTAGAAACCACAGAAACCGAGATTATGAGTCAATTACATAGTGAATCGTTGGAAAGTGGTCAATTCTTTTCAGAAGATAAAGGTTGGAGTAGAACACAATTATCCGACGTATATGGTGCTATGTCAGTTTTACGACTCACATTCCAAGAAATTACACCACGTACAACAAATACACGTGTAGGAGCTGGAACAACTCTAACTTTGGGATCTACGACAGTTAAATTAATTCGTGGTTCAACAGGTGATTTTGGTCGTGAATCTAGTCCTATGTTTAACGATATAGGCAATAAATTTCCTATAAAAGGACAAAAAATAGGAACAAGAACGTTTGAATATGCGTGGAAATCTGCCGATTATAACGCAATAGATACGCTAATCAATACAGGAAACGCAATAACAATTACATTATCAGAAGGATCAACAACAACAAACTATACTGCATTACCAGTAAGGCAACGTGATACAGTAGATTATGCAGGATTAAAGACAGTCGTACTTGAAATAGAAGTTCAGGCATAGAATATAGACTAATATATAAAAATAAACTAGTGATAATATGACGGATTACAACACAAACGAGTTATCTGAAAGATCGGAGTCTTTTGACGCATACGTTCAATGGAACGTAGGTAGCGATCACTATCGTCTTAAAT
>CAZQBE010000159.1:0-6021 GCA_964591595.1 uncultured Flavobacteriaceae bacterium | reverse complement strand
AGATAATATAGTCGCAGTAGGTATTATGGTACGGAGTATATCACATTTAAGGTAAGTTGTCAAGCAAAATTACGGAATTACTGCTTAAAATACGCAAAATATGTCTATACGTGAGGTCCAGCCCTTAAAGGCTGGGCCGATCTACTATTAATAATGTTAAAAAACTATTTATTTATACTATTATGTGTTTACACTGTTAATATTTTATGATATTATATGTAATATATAGGGTTTCCGTTGCAACCCTTAGTAAGATACTCCGTTGGAGCTTCGTATCCAACTAAGATTACGAATCTTACCATACTTTTATTCAATTGTCAAATCACAAATTGTTACAATGACTGTAATATTTCGTGATAATTCTGTATTAACTACTTGTTTACATTGAATTTTAGACAATTTTTCATAATCACATAATACATACCATACCCAGGTGCCGTGGCGACTGCCCGCCCTATTTTGCCCGCAGAGTTCCGCGCATTCTCTGGGTGATAGGAGGGAGAAATTTAATTTTTTATATATATAATGTGTTCACTCTGGATCTTTTCGGATCGACTGAGAGTTTCAACACGGTTCTCGCTGAGACCCTCCCCTATTATCAGAGGGACTATATCCACTCTACATCGTGTCGATCTTCTCCCTGTTTTGAACTCTGCCTTTCAATTTCCTGTATTTGCTACCAACAATTTTAAATTTTTTTTCGCTCTGTATCTCGCAGTAATCCTAGACTTTTCTGTATGGTGTGAATTTTTTTTAATTTTTTTTGCAATAATCACTTGCATCTAATCGTTATCTGTAGGCATATGGGTTTTGTCGAAACAACTTGAGGAACTTGAACGATGTTAAACGAAACTTTAGAAATAAAAATATCCGATATCTTATATCGTTACTTCATGACAGAGTATGCACTTGAAAAGTTAAACATTAAAAAGATGTCTCGTAATGTTCTAAGAAAAGAATTGGCTAGTTTAGGGTTTAAGGTAAATTTAAGACAGCCCGAAAATTATAATAGAATAGAGATATCAACTTTAGATGAAACTGAGTTTTTTGAAATCGAAATATAATCAAACTTTAATCGGAGAAATTAAGACAATGGCTAAAATCGTAAAACATAAATTAGATATTCATCAAGAAATCACTGATGCTGTAGTTGAAGCTTTAGAAGAAATCAAAAACAGATTTGGCGATAATCGGAAAATGGAATGGAGTAAACCGTGGATCGATACACTCAGCGGATCACCTAAAAACGTAGACGGTAAAGCTTATAGAGGGATCAACATTCTACTGTTATCTTTGCAGGCTTCCAAAATGGGATATACTCAAAATATCTGGGGAACTTTCAAAGCTTGGCAAGGTAAAGGAGGGAAGATCATTAAAGGATCTAAGGCAACCCGAATTACTTTTTACAAATCTTTCATAACAAAGAATAAGGAAACTGGGGAGGAAGAAAAATTCTTTATCCTTAAAGCTTTCAACGTCTTTAACATAGCGCAAGTAGATGGTGTTGAAATCAGTGAAACTGACGATACTGTTATGACAGATAATGAGCGAATGGAAAGCATAGATAGTTTTGTAGCCAATACAAAAGTAGTTCTAAAGTCTGGCGGTAATCGTGCTTTTTATTCTCCTAAAGGCGATTTCGTAGCAATGCCAGAACTTGGACAGTTCAAAACTACTGATGCATACTATGCGACATTGCTTCATGAACTAACACATTGGACAGGAAACAAAGAAAGATGTGAGCGCAATATGTCTGGACGGTTTGGTAATGAGGCTTATGCTTTCGAGGAATTGGTTGCAGAACTAGGATCTATGTTCTTATGCTCTGAGTTCAAAGTATTAGGACGCGATGAAGATCATATGGCTAATCATATCGCTTATCTTGATAGTTGGATCAAAGTATTGCGTGATGATAAGAAAGCAATCTTTAAAGCTTCAACACTAGCGCAACAATCATTTGACTACTTGCAGGATTTGCAGGTAGCATAGGTAAACATTCGGAGGGAGCAATCAAGTTCCCTCCATAACCAAAGAGGAATTACAGACGATGACAAGTAGAACAGAAAAATTAAATAACGGTCTAAGGCCTAATAGAATACACGTTTCAAACATGACTTCTAATGCAGGGAATAAGATAGCTAATCAATTTGAGATCATTACAGATGATGGCGTATATTTTCAGAGTTATAATCACGTAATCGCTTTCAGACCTTTTGACTGTTATAAACCTACATTATTAGACTATGCTCACAATATGGCAGGGTCTAGAGTTTGGTCTGTCACTACTACAAAATATAGAAATAAGTTTCTGGGTGGTAATACTAAAGAGATTAGGGAAAGATTAAACTCTGGTATTTATCAACTGGCAGAATTAAACTAATGTTTGAGATAGTAGTAACGGCGATAATGATAACAGTGTTTATTGTTATCGCCATAATGAGCATAGTAATATCTAGATGATAGGAGACTAAGACAATGGCATATATTAAAATAGAGATACCAACACAATGCAAAGAGTTTACCCAATTGGATTGTGAAGAGTTAGAGCAATTCATAAGAGATAAACAGTCTGATAGAGTAGCCAATGATTTAACTACTAAGATAAAAAACACATTCGGCAATAGAGCCAAAGAAGTTGAAAGCAGAATATTTGATATAATCCAATTACATAAATTTCTAGATGAGAAGGAGGGGATTTAAATGAGAAGGATTAGAGTTAAACTAAAAGAGATTAAACATCTTTTAAATCTTAATGCTGATGCAGTTAAACATGGTTTAAAGGAGGGATATTTTCAACAATCTAGACCAGAAACCATAGTGGACTGGCAGATCAAAAAATCCAGGAAAATCCTATTTATGCATGAGCAATTACGGGATATACACAATGTCTGAATTATCCGATGCAATTACAGAGATGATTTGGACTGCTTCCCATAATAATAAAGACTATGGATTGCAGGAAGCGAAGGTGTTATCAGTAACATTACGTGTCCCGTTATCAACAATAATGAAAGTAATAAATCATGCAAAGAGAACCCCAAAAGGAGTTGATTGGGATATCATAAAGAGTAGGAATATTAACTGATGACTTATTTAATAATATGGTTTATCGTATCAAGTATTATAATTAACATATAGGAGAGTAAAATGGATTTAGATAAATTTACATTAATGAGTAAATTAAAACCAATAGATAGATGGAGGCTTGAGAATATGTATGAGAACTGCCCAATCCCTATAGAGGTAATTAAAAACAAGATTGCGTCATACGATGAGCCAGAATATATAGAAGAAGTTGAAGAACATTTTAGAATGTTAAACTTAGGCGAACCAGATATTGATAATGCTTATGGATATAACGGAGCTACGGTAGATCCTAGAAATGAGATAGACGATGATTGATATTCTAATAGATATAATATTCAGTAATGAGTTTTTTATAATCATGTGTTGCTTTGGTTGCATAGCAGTGTATACTTTAATCAAGATTTACAATGATAAATGGGAAGGTAATTAAAATGGAAAAGTCTAATGCAGTTTATGGTAGTGAAGGTGAAGTAGTATTAAGTTGTTTTGATGGCATCTCATGCGGTCAAGTAGCATTGCGTAAATTAGGTATTAAAGTCAGTACCTATTATGCAAGTGAAGTAGATCCACACGCAATTAAAATTACCCAATCTAATTTTCCTTTTACTGTACAGTTAGGAGATATTCGTAAGGTAATTGTTAACGACCATATTGATATATTATTAGGAGGCCCACCGTGTCAGGACGTTAGTCTAGCTGGAAAAGGTAAAGGTTTGATTGATGGAGAAAGATCAAGTTTGTTCTTTGAGTTTGTCAGGGTATTGCGCGAAGCAAAAGCAATTAATCCAGATCTAAAATTCTTAGTTGAGAACACAAGGATGAAGCAGGAGTATGTAGATATTATCTCAGAGATCTTAGGTGTAGAACCTGTGCTGATTAACTCTAAAGTATTCTCTGCTCAGAACAGAGCCAGATTATATTGGACGAATTTTGATATACCAGAACTACCAGAGAGTAAGAACATTGTAATGTCTGACATACTAGAGGATGAGGTATGCAGTAAGTATCTAGCAGGACAACAGTTGTTAGATAACTATAGTGGTGGTGATCAGTTAAACCCTAACTACAAATCCCAAGCTAATACGATCCACGATCACACTAAGAAAAGTCCTACAGTTTGTGCAGGTACTCATGGCTATGCGATTGGGTATGTTGATGCAGATCATTTTAAGTATGGTGATATGGATGAGATACTTGTAGGTACACATTCTAAGGATGGTTTGTATCATGTAGGTAACGCTGATATAAACGGACATGATGTTATCAAACGTGTGTATCATCGTGACGGAAAAGCACCATGTCTCAATACAATGTCAGGAGGTAACAGACATCCTAAAGTATATGTTGGAGGTTTGAAATACAGACGCTTGACTCCATTAGAGTGCGAACGTCTACAATGTCTACCCGATGGATACACTGAGGGAGTAAGTGATACCCAAAGATATAAAGGTATAGGTAACGGATGGACAGTGGATGTTATTTGTCATATAATGAGTGAACTAAAACAGAAAGGATTAAACAATGTCTAACACAACAACAGTTATCCAAAGAACAAATAGACTAACAGGTTTCAAAGATGTAATAGAGATACGTAACAAGAGAGGTGATACAGGAGGTAGAGTATATAAACAATACCCTACTAAGTTAGTTAGATATACCTATAAAGTTTTAGGGATTCGTAATGGAAAAGATGGAAGGTTTGTAGCATGAAAATCACACAGATAAACAGAGAAGTTTGTAAGCAATTAAGAGTTGATATGAACGAAGCAATCAAAGCCAAGCTAGAAGAATATGGGTTGGAAGGAGAGTTCTTAAACGGTTCTTTCGATGATGAACTAGTGACGTTCAAAGTTGATATAAAGATTGCAGGTGCAATGGACAAAAGAGATAAACAACTATCAGATAGTCTAACTTGGTATGCTAAATACATAGCAGAAGAGTTAGGAGTAGATAAAGATGATATACTTAATAAAGAATATCGTATGGGCGTGACTCGATATAAACTCATAGGATATAACTCTAAAGCTAAAAGTTATCCAGTGATTATGCAGGATACAAAAACTGGTAAGAAGTATAAGTTTGCAGAGAACATGATTAGAAGATCTTTTATGGAGCGAGTAGCATGAAGATAGTAAGTAGTTATAATCCATTGTATAATGATTTTGCATTAGAGAAAAACTATAAAGATTTAGTAACAATAGGTGATGATCCAAAAATTGCATATCAAGAGAAGGAGATCAATGCTTTAATGGAAGAGAAAAAAATATTAAATGAACTGCTAACGAAACAGGATCATATGATTGAAGAGTTAGTCAGAAGATTAAAGGAGTTAACACCATGAGTATAGACCACATAGGCACTAGTACATTATTAAAACATCCTATATACTCACCATCAGGAGACCTGGTATTCCATGACAACAAGATCAGTCATGCACACAGAGCGCAGTCAGGCGTACCAGTTCCTCCTATAGAGAAGGCAGACTTCCTGCAGCCGACTAAAGATAATTCAAAATCAATCGGTAAACTTATAGATATAAAGGTATGAAAAATGAATAAGTTTAAAAGAACTCATGTAACGATTAAAGAAGATCAGATATTAAGAATAATAAAATTTTTAAATAGATCTGATGATATGGTAAATTACATTAGAGAAACACATGATGTTAGGTTATCTGATGTGAGAAGGTTAGAAGATGGTATGATTGAATTGGCAGATATGTTTGGTCTTCAACCATCCCCTATCAATGGTAATTATATACGAAAGTGTGACGATATAGATCTAAAAGGAGAGAACAATGAGTGATTTAACAAGCTATCAAAAGTGGACACAATCTACTGCAATCTATACTAACCCAATCATCTATCCATCATTGGAGTTAGCAGGTGAGGTTGGAGAAGTATGCAACCAAGTCAAGAAGATCTATAGAGATGA
>CAZQBE010000158.1:0-6052 GCA_964591595.1 uncultured Flavobacteriaceae bacterium | reverse complement strand
AAATTGTTGGGCATATAAACGCCATAGACGTTTACTATAAAGGCAAACCTAAAGAAGCAGTTAGAGCGCCTTGGGATGGAGGTTTTTCATGGAAAAAAGATAATAATAATAATCCTTTTATTGCAACATCCTGTCAAGGTCTAGGCGCTAGTGTTTGGTGGCCAAATAAAGATCATATGTATGATGAGGTAGATAGTATGGCTATTAGTGTGAGAGTACCAAAAAATTTAATAAATGTTTCAAATGGAAGGCTGCATGATATTGAAAAGCACGACGACAACACAACAACATACCACTGGTTTGTAAGCAATCCCATAAACAATTATGGTGTAAATATTAATATTGGTGATTATGTTCATTTTTCTGAAACCTATGCTGGTGAAAATGGAGATTTAGATATGGACTATTATGTGCTTAAAGATAATCTTGAAAAAGCTAAAGAACATTTTAAAGACGCTCCTAAAATGATGAAAGCCTTTGAGCGTTGGTTTGGTCCTTATCCGTTTTATGAAGACAGTTTTAAATTGGTTGAAGTTCCTTACTTAGGCATGGAGCATCAAAGCTCAGTAACTTATGGTAACAAATATCAAAACGGATATTTGGGTAGGGATCTGTCTGGTACAGGTTGGGGATTAAAGTTTGATTTTATCATTATTCATGAATCTGGACATGAATGGTTCGCCAATAATATCACCTACAAAGATGTTGCCGATATGTGGATACACGAAGGTTTTACAGCATACTCTGAAAATTTATTCTTGGATTATTACTATGGGAAAGAAGCTTCTGCAGATTATGTTATAGGAACTCGTAAAAATATTCGTAATGACAAACCTATAATAGGCACTTATAATGTAAATAAAGAAGGGTCTAGTGATATGTATTATAAAGGAGCCAATATGCTACATACATTGAGGCAACTAATTGAAGATGATGAAAAATGGCGACATATTTTACGTGGATTAAATAAAACGTTTTACCATCAAACTGTAACAACTCAAGACATTGAAGATTTTTTGTGCCAGCAAACAGGTATAGATTTAACTGCTTTTTTTAACCAGTATTTAAGAGACATCAGAATTCCAACATTAGAGTATAAAATTAAAAACAAGATTCTTAGTTATAGATGGATTGACATTGTTCATGATTTCGATATGCCAATACAAGTGATTATTGATGATAAAGAACAATGGATACAACCCACCAACAACTGGCAAACAAAAGCTGTAAGTTCTAATAAAACTACAATAGTTGCAAATCGAAATTTTTATATAAATACGCTAAAGCAATAGCAAAAATGGAAAAACCTGAGCTCTTTTTTCCTCGAGATGTGGAGTGGTATGATTGGTTACTACAAAATCATGAGTCGTCAAATGGCGTCTTTTTAATCTTCTACAAACTAGAGTTAAAAGTGCCAACCATGCGTTGGGAAGATGCGGTTAAGGTTGCGCTTTGTTTTGGTTGGATAGACTCTACTGTAAAAAGTTTAGGTAATGGAAAGCGTCGACAATACTTCTGCCCCAGACGACCAAAAAGCGTTTGGAGTGCTCTTAATAAAAAATATATTTTGCAGTTGCAAAAAGGCAATTTAATGCACGAAAGTGGTTTGTCTAAAACTAAAATCGCTAAAAAAGATGGTTCTTGGACAGCTCTAGATGATGTAGAAAATTTGATAATTCCAAAAGATTTAAAAGAAGCATTTAACAAAAACAAAATAGCTTATAAAAACTATGAAGCATTTTCCAAAGGATATCGAAAATCCTATTTGTATTGGCTTAACCAAGCCAAACGAGAAGCAACCAGACAAAACCGAATTGAAAAAATTATTGAGTTTTGTGAATTAAATAAAAAAACGCCATGACAATAAAAAATATCTCACATAAAATGATTTTGGGTTTAGTATTATCATCATTTATTAACTTAAACGCACAAGTAGACAGCAATGAACAAATAGCTTTTGATTATTTCTTTAACCAAATATTTTTAAAAGAATATTCAAAAGAAAATATTTATAAAATTAATTTTAAATTTAAAACGGAACCTAGCTTTAGTTACTTCAATTACTTCAAACCTTGCTTTGATGAACAAGAATTCACATTTGAATTGAATAATCCTAATAGTAGCTCAATTCCAATTAATATAAACAGAGTTAAAAAAATTAAGTTTAAAAAACATATAACTAAATTTAGAGTGTATGTTTTAAGAGCTACAAAATTTCAAAATAACTATTTTGTGTTGATTGAATTTTCAAAAAAACGAGAATTTACTGACGCTTATCTTTTAAAAATAAATTCACAAGGAGATGTTATTAATTGGTGTAAGACTGGAGTAGTTTGGTAATATCTTTTTTAAATTTCTCAAAAGCATTAACATCTCGTTAAGAAAATCGTAAGTCCTTTTCATTAACTTTAATGCTTTGAATAACTAACCTAAAAACTCAAATGAAAAAAGTTATCTCTATCGCGATGCTATTCTGCATTACGCTACTTTCTGCACAAGAATTCTCAATGGATTTAGTAAAAAATATGAAACCTCGAAACATTGGTCCAGGAGGTATGTCTGGTCGTGTAACTGCTATCGATGTCGTTACCAGCAACCCAGATATCATGTATGTTGGCACAGCCTCAGGTGGTTTATGGAAATCTACTTCAGGCGGAATTAAATGGACTCCTATTTTTGAAAAAGAAGTTACAGCATCTATTGGTGCTGTTGCCATTCAGCAATCAAATCCTAGTGTGGTTTGGGTAGGTACAGGTGAAGGAAATCCAAGAAATAGTCTCAACGGCGGTTACGGCATTTATAAATCGCTCGATGGTGGAAAAAGCTGGACATCTATGGGATTAGAGAAAACCAGACACATTCATCGTGTAATCATAGACCCAACAAATCCAGATGTTGTTTATGTTGCTGCTATTGGTTCTCCTTGGGGAGAACATCCAGAACGTGGTGTTTTTAAAACTAAAGACGGTGGAAAGACATGGCACAAAATTTTATTTGAAAATAATAAAACTGGTGCTGCTGATTTGGTGATGGATCCAACAAATCCTAATAAGCTCATTGCTGCTATGTGGGAACATAAACGCGATCCTTGGTTTTTTAAATCAGGTGGAGAAGGTTCAGGATTACATATCACTTTTGATGGTGGAAAAACATGGAAAAAGTTAAGTGATGAGGATGGTTTGCCAAAAGGAAACTTGGGCAGAATTGGTATTGCCATTGCTACAAACAAGCCAAACATTGTCTATGCTTTAATTGAAGCCAAAAAAAATGCACTTTACAAAAGTGTTGATGGTGGTTTTAAATGGAAAAAAGTTAACGATAATTCTAGTGGAAGAGGCTCTGGTGGTATTGGAAATAGACCGTTTTATTATTCTGATATTCGCGTAGATCCAGAAAATGAAAATAGAATTTATTCGGTATTTACCTATGTAAATGTAAGTGAAGATGGCGGGAAAAGCTTCTCTCAACTCATGCCAGCGTATGGCGTGAGTAATGGTGTGCATCCTGACCATCATGCATGGTGGATCCATCCTACAAACGGTCAATTTATGATGGATGGTAATGATGGTGGCATGAATATTACTAAAGACGGTGGGAAAACATGGCGTTTTATAGGCAACTTACCTGTCGCTCAATTTTATCATATTGCAGTAGATAATGAATATCCTTATAATGTGTATGGTGGTATGCAAGATAATGGCTCTTGGCGTGGTCCAGCTTACGTATGGCGAGCACAAGGTATTCGCAATAGTTATTGGCAAGAAATTTCGTTTGGTGATGGTTTTGATGTTGTTCCAGACAGAGACAATTCACGCTATGGCTGGTCCATGAGTCAACAAGGATTTGTAAGTCGTTACGACTGGCAAACAGGTAATAATTATATAGTTAGACCTACACATCCAGATGCTGATGTTAAATTGCGATTCAATTGGAATTCGGCAATAAATATTGATCCTTTTGATAATAGTACCATTTACTTCGGAAGTCAGTTTGTACACAAATCCACCGATAAAAGCTTAACTTGGAAAGTAATTTCTCCCGATTTAACAACCAATGATCCTGAAAAACAAAAACAAGATGAAAGTGGTGGCTTAAGTATGGACGCAACTGGTGCTGAAAATTATACTACTGTAATTGTTATTGAACCTTCACCTATAGAGAAAGACATGCTTTGGGCTGGGACAGATGATGGTCGTATTCACTATACACAGAATGGAGGTGCAACTTGGACTGATGTTTCAAAAAATATTAAAGGACTACCTGAAGGTAGTTGGATTCCTCAAATAAAAGCATCCAACAAAAATAAAGGTGAAGCACTTTTAGTAGCAAACGATTACAGACGATTTAATTATACGCCTTATGTGTTTAGAACAAAAAATTATGGAAAAACTTGGGAGCGTATTGTTGATGGCAATGATGTTGAGAGTTATGCCTTAGCAATTGTGGAAGATATTGAAGAGCCTAACCTTATGTTTTTAGGTACTGATGATGGATTATATATTTCGGTTAATGCTGGACAAAAATGGACCAAATGGAACGAAGGTTTCCCTACGGTTTCAGTAAAAGATTTAGTGATACATCCTAGAGAAAATGATTTGGTAATAGGTACTTTTGGTCGTGCCGCTTGGGTATTGGATGATATTAGACCTTTAAGAGCCATTGCAAAAAATAAAGATGTTTTAAATCAAAAATTAGAATTGTTTACACCTCCAACTGCGTATCAAGCTGCCTATCAGGAAGCAACAGGAAGTCGTTTTGGTGGCGATGCTCTTTTTAATGGTGAAAATCGTGGTCGTGGTGCTCATCTTTCTTATTATGTAACCATAGAAAAGAAAAAAGAAGAAAATAAGAAAGTTAATAAGAAGAAAGATGTTGATGAAAAAGATTCTTCTGAAAAAGACGTAAACAAAGTAAAATGGGATTCATTAACCATGAAAATATATGATGGAGAACGATTAATAAGAACATTGAAACAAAAGGCACCAAAAGAAACTGGCATACACAAATGGCGATGGTTTATGGATGAAAAAGGAGGTGACAGACCATCAAGACGTATTCGTAAACAAACTCGCGAACCAGGAGGTGTTGGTGTAAAACCTGGCACTTATAAAGTAGTTATAGGTTTTGGTGACCAAATTTCAGAAGAAATGATAACTGTAAAAAGTGACCCTCGACTTCATGTTTCAAGTAAAGCCATTGACGAGTCATACAATGCTTCAAAAGAAATTCAAAGCATTAGACAAACTGCTGCAGATGCTGTAAAGCAGCTTGTTGAAAGTAAAACTATTGCTTCAGATTATAGCAAAAATTTAGCAAAATTGGATAAAAAGAAATACAAAGATCAAATTAAAGCCTCAAAAGAAATTATCAAAAAACTTGATAAAGTTCTGGCAATTTATTTAGGCAAAGAAGATAAAAGACAAGGTATTACCAGTGACCCTGTTGTAAATGTAAATCAACGTATTGGAAATGCTAGCTTTTATTCGGGCACTAGACCAAATGGATTAACATCTACAGAACGCACTTTAATACAACATGCTAAAGACGCTTTAAAAAAAGCACTAAATAAAACAAATACTTTCTATAATGAAGAATGGAAACCATATCAAACTTCAATGGAAAAAATTAATACGTCTCCTTTTAAAGAAGTCAAATCGTTTCAACTAGATTAATTAAAGAAAAACGCTCAGAAATTTCAGAGCGTTTTTTTATTCTATACGTTTTAACCCTTCAAGGTTTTCAATTTTTATTTGCTTGCCTACAGTAGAAATAAGCCCCTCTTTTTTAAATTGAGAGAGGACTCTTATTGCAGACTCTGTAGCTGTGCCTACAATACTTGCAAAATCTTCACGTGATAATAACACACTCAAAGTACCATCAGCATTTGTGCCAAAACTTTCATTAATGTTTAATAAAGCTTCTGCTAATCGTTGTCTAACCGATTTTTGAGCCATATCAACAATTACGTTATCTGCTTCTTTTAAATCAAGAGCCATTCGCTTTAATAAATCTAATGTAAAATTTGGATTCTTATTCAAATCCATCATAATCT
>CAZQBE010000157.1:0-6055 GCA_964591595.1 uncultured Flavobacteriaceae bacterium | reverse complement strand
CATTCATTAGATGGATTTGGTTTTTTATTAGGGCTTAATGGTGTTATTTTGTTAGCTTATGTTGTTGCTATTCCTGCAAATGAAATTGTTATTCCTACTATTTTAATGTTAACCGTTTTAACAAGTGGTATTGTCGGAGGAGAAGGCGCGGGTGTAATGTTTGAATTGGATTCAGTAAATGCTACAGGAGATATATTGAGAACAGGTGGATGGACTCTGCTTACAGCTATTAATTTAATGTTGTTTAGTTTATTACATAATCCGTGTAGTACAACTATTTATACAATTTATAAAGAAACCAAAAGTGTAAAATGGACAACAGTCGCTTCTATATTACCAGTTATAATGGGATTAGTAATTACCTTTTTGGTGGCACAAATTTGGAGATTGTTTTAAATTCTAAACAAAGACATGAATACATCAATAAGAATAAGCATAATATCTTTAATTTTTATAAATATCTCAATTGAAGCACAAACCATTGTAACAGACAGACCCGACCAAACAGAAAGCTCATCAACAATTCCCAAAGGAAGTTTTCAGATAGAAATAGGAGTTTTAATCGGCTCTTCAAAGGGCAATGGTGTTTCTGAACGTCAATTATTAGCACCATCTACACTCTTGCGGTATGGTTTAACAAAAGGGATTGAAATAAGATTTGTTAACCAATTTGAAAGTATTAAAAACAAGATTACTTCTGAAAAAGGAAATGGAGTAAGTGATTTAGAGATAGGCACAAAAATTCAATTATTAAAGAAAGAAAACGTCAATACTGAAATTGCTTTTTTGTCACATTTAATTCTTCCAACAGGATCAGAAACCTTTACAAATGACAGATTGGGGAGCATTAATAAACTTTCAATTTCTCATACAATAAATGAAGCTTTAGGCATAGGGTATAATATAGGTTATGACTATTTTGGAGTTGGGAAAGGGGACTTTACATATTCATTGGCATTTGGTTTTAGTATTACAGATAAAATTGGATTTTATGCAGAGCCTTATGGGAGTGTTGTAGAGTTTGATACTCATAAAGTCAATTTTGATACAGGCTTAACGTATTTCATCAAAGACAACTTTCAGTTAGATGCGTCTTTTGGTACAGGAATTAGTCATACGATGACCTATTTTTCTGTAGGGATGAGTATAAATATTTCAAAAGAAAAGGAGTAATAATAAGTATTTCTTAGTTTTTTAGTGACAACCACAATCGTCTTTACCACAAGAATTATTGCTATTTTTTCTGGGCTTCCACAAGAATTTTTTAACTAAAAACAAAACAGCAAATCCTACAGTAATAATTACTAATATGGTTTGAAAAGTGTTATTCATTATTTTGTAGTCGTTTTATTCAGTTAAACATTTCTTTTTATTTTAATAATTGAAATGTAATTAAAGCTACAATGTAAGCAATGGAACTCATTCCAAATAATTGAATCATTGGCCACTTCCAAGTATTGGTTTCACGTTTTACAATAGCTAAAGTACTCATACATTGCATAGCAAAAGCGTAAAATAATAATAGAGATATTCCTGAAGCAAGTGTAAATATTTTATTTCCGTTAGGATAAACTTCTGCTGCCATCTGATTTTTAATAGTATCGTCTTGTTCTGCATCAGCACTACCTACACTGTAAATTGTGGCAAGTGTGCCAACAAACACCTCTCTTGCAGCAAAGGAGGTCACTAATGCAATCCCTATTTTCCAATCGTAACCCAAAGGCTTAATAACAGGTTCTATTCCTTTTCCAATAATTCCTATATATGAATATTCGAGTTTATGAGCCGCAATTTTGTCTTCCAATTCAATAGTATTTAAGGATGGGTTTTCAGAACGCACAATAGTTTCTGCGTTAGTAAAGGATTTTCCAGGACCATAAGATGCCAAAACCCATAAAACAACTGATATTGCTAATATTATTCTACCTGCTTCAAAAACAAAAGTTTTTGTTTTTTCTACAACAGTAATTGCAACATTTTTGAGAAGAGGAATTTTATAACTTGGCATTTCAATTACAAAAAAAGATTTGCTTTTAGTTTTTAATACCTTATTTAAAATATACGCCGAAAACACAGACATACCGAATCCTATAAGGTAAAGTAGCATTAATGTAAGTGCTTGATAACTCAATCCTAAAAGGCGTCCTTCAGGAATGACCAATGCGATAATGATTAAATACACAGGGAGTCTCGCAGAACAAGTAATGAAAGGTGTTACTAAAATTGTGATTAAACGTTCTTTCCAGTTTTCAATATTACGAGTTGCCATAATTGCTGGAATTGCACAGGCAGTACCAGAAATAAGAGGGACGACACTTTTACCACTTAAGCCAAAACGCCGCATAACTCTGTCCATTAAAAATACAACTCGACTCATATAGCCACTTTCTTCCAATACTGAAATGAAAAGAAATAAGAAAGCTATCTGAGGTATAAAAATAACAATACCACCAATTCCTGCTACAATACCTTCGGCTAGTAAGTCGGTGAATACACCTGAAGAAAAAGTGTTTTTAATCCAATCGGAAAGTGAGGCAAAAGAGGCATCAATAAAATCCATTGGTACGCTTGCCCAATCGTAAATGGCTTGAAAAATAGTAAGCAAAATGATGAAGAAAATAACATAACCCCAAACTTTGTGTGTGAGAATTCTATCAAATTTTGCTCTAAACCCTGTCGCTTTAGATGTATCTATGGTTTGTCCTTCTTTAAGAACGGCATTAATAAATTGATAACGTTTTATAGTTTCTTTTTGCTGTAATCGTTTTAATTCGGAATGTGATTTGGTTTTAAATTGTGAAAGGTCTATTTCTTGTCGTTCTACGTTTCCAAAATTAACATCTTGGGTAATTACTAACCAAAGTTTAAAAAGGTCTTGATTAGGGAATGCATTATTTAAATTTTTAAAATACTCAACATCAATAGTTGAGGTGTCCAAACACGGTTTTAAAGACAATTCTTTATAATTCTTTATAAGATCTTTTAAATATTGAATGCCTTCATTTTTACGCGTGCTTACTAAAGCTATAATTGTATTTAAGCGTTGTTCTAAAAGCGGAATATTAATAGAAATGCCTTTTCTATTCATTCTGTCAGCCATATTAATGACAAGAATGGTTGGGATTTTTAAGTCTTTTATTTGCGTAAAGAGAAGGAGGTTTCGTTTTAAATTTTCAACATCACTTATAAGCACTGCAACATCAGGAAAGTCTTTGTCATTTTTGTTTAAAAGCAATTCAATAACAACATTTTCATCTATCGATGAAGCATTTAGGCTATAGGTTCCTGGGAGATCTATAATATGCGCTTTAACACCACGAGGCAGTTTACAAAGGCCTTCTTTTTTTTCAACTGTAATACCTGGATAGTTTCCTACTTTTTGATTTAAACCAGTAAGGGCATTAAAAACGGATGTTTTTCCAGTATTTGGATTTCCGATAAGGGCAACATTAATTTGTTTACTCATTTAATTCCTTTTCAATTACAATTAATGCTGCAGTTTCTTTTCTAATTGCAAGATGACAACCATTTATGTCTAGATACATTGGGTCTGCAAAAGGAGCAACTTGAATTAATTCAACAGTATTTCCAGGAAGGCAGCCCATTTCGAGCAATTTCAGAGGAATATTATCAGAAGAAATATTAGTAATTACTCCGCGTTCACCTTTTTTTAAATCAGCAATAGTGAATACCATCCTTATTTAGATTCATTTTAAAGAAGCAAAAGTAATAAAAAGAATTAGTCTTTATAGGATGCTTCTAAAATTTTTATATCTTCCATCAAACGGTCTATTTCTTCTGGGTTTGTACCATCATAAAATCCGCGTATTTGTCGAGCCTTGTCAATAAGAATAAAATTCTCGGTATGTATCATATCAAAAGGACCTCCATCACCATTATCTTTTACTGCCAGATATGATTTTCTAGCAAGCTCATAAATTTGTTTTTTATTTCCAGTTACCAAATTCCATTTAGAAGCATTTACCCCTTTTTCATCAGCATAACGTTTTAATTGGGCTACGTTATCAATTTCAGGAGTAATAGTGTGAGAAAGGAACATGATATCATTATCAGTAATTGTTCTTTTTTGTACCTCATGCATATTCTTTGTCATAATTGGACAAATGGTTTGGCAGGTTGTAAAAAAGAAATCGGCCACATAAATTTTATCCTTATAATCGTCTTGAGTTATCGTTTTCCCGTTTTGGTTGGTAAAACTAAAATCGGCTATAGTATGATATTTTTTCTTGTATTGAATAGTTGTATCTACCATTTCAGAATTAACTTGAGAAGGTTGGTAAATGGGGAGTACTCTTTTAGGTTTTAGTAAAGAATAGATAATAGAAACAATGATAATAGAAAGGATTGAAAAAGTAATCCCAAAGAATTTATATTTGCTAAAAAATGATAACATAAAAACCCAATATTTGTTTTAGGGCACAAAAATACGACACTATTTAGAAACCAAATCTTTAAATATTAAAAAAGGATGTTAAAAAATACGTCTGTATTATGATTATCTTTTTTATACTAACTCTAAATACTTACTTTTGTGTCTTTATAATTTTTGACTAAAGATACATGGAGTTTGTTATTAAAATATCTCAATTTTTATTGAGCCTTTCCTTACTTATTGTTTTACATGAATTAGGACATTTTATTCCAGCTAAAATATTTAAAACAAGAGTAGAAAAATTTTACTTGTTTTTTGATATTAAATATTCGCTCTTTAAAAAGAAGATAGGAGAAACAGTTTATGGTATTGGTTGGTTGCCATTAGGTGGTTATGTTAAGATTGCCGGAATGATTGATGAGAGTATGGATAAAGAGCAAATGGCAAAACCACCACAACCTTGGGAGTTTCGTTCTAAACCTACTTGGCAACGTTTAATTATTATGCTAGGAGGTGTTACTGTGAACTTTATTTTGGCAGCAATTATATACGTTTTTATGGCTTTTGGTTATGGAGATACAGATATATCTGCAAGTAGTATTAAAGATGGATATTTGGTAAACAATCCATTATTAAAGGAGTTAGGTTTGAAAACAGGAGACAATGTGCTAGCCATAAACGAGCATGAGATTGTAAATTATTCTGATTTAAGAAAATATTTTTTAGAAGCTCAAGTAATAACTATTAATCGTAATGGTGAAGAACAAAAAATCAATTTACCTGAAGATTTTTTAGGAAGATTAAGTACGAGTAAAAACCGAGGTTTTTTTGAATTGAGATTTCCTTTTGTTATTGGCAAGGTTGCAGATTCTTCACTTAATAAAGCAGCAGGATTAAATAAAGGAGATATTGTACATTCTATTAACAACCAAGAACTAAAATATTTTGATCAGTTAGAAGAACGATTAAAGAACTTAAAAAATCAATCTATTGAAGTAGAGCTTTTAAGAGGAAATAATAAAATCACTAAAACTTTACAAGTAGATGCTAATGGAAAATTAGGCATTTATTCAGGAGGCAGTTATAGTGATATTGAAAAATTAGGTTATTATGAAATAGTTGAAAAACAATATTCATTAGGAGAAAGTTTCGGTGTTGGGTTAACAAGATTCAAAAATCAAATAGGATCGTATTGGATGCAATTAAAATTAATTTTTACTCCTAGTACAGGAGCATACAAAGGTGTTGGAGGGTTTAAAGCCATTTTTGATATTTTCCCTGACACATGGAGTTGGCAAGCTTTTTGGGGCATTACAGCGTTTTTGTCGATAATGCTAGGCGTACTTAATTTATTGCCTATACCTGCACTTGATGGAGGTCATGTTATGTTTTTATTTTACGAAATGACTTCAGGTAAAAAACCAAGTGATAAATTTATGGAGTATGCACAAATGGTTGGATTCTTTCTTTTAATTACATTGGTATTGTTTGCTAATGGGAACGATATTTTTAAAGCGATTTTCAATTAATTTTTTTAGCTAAAATAGTTGTAGTCATTTAAAAATAATTTATATTTGCGCTCGCTAAAGCGAAAAAAACAGTCCTCCTTAGCTCAGTTGGTTAGAGCATCTGACTGTTAATCAGAGGGTCCTAAGTTCGAGT
>CAZQBE010000156.1:0-6079 GCA_964591595.1 uncultured Flavobacteriaceae bacterium | reverse complement strand
TACTATTGAATATGGTGTTAGTGGTTTCCAAATCGGAACTGGTACTTTAGTTACAGCTTCAGGAAGTTCAATAACAATTAATAATTTATTAGCAGAAACGACCTACCAATATTATATTTTAGCAAATTGCTCGATTGATAATGTGAGTATGCTAAGCGATGTTAATGAGTTTACAACTGATGCTAACCCTGTTGTAGCCCAATTTTTACCTTTACTATCTCAATTAAATCTTTTTTCAGGAGATTTGGATAATTTAACTATTAGCTCAAAGACTTTCAAATACGACCTCAATACACGATTATTTACAGATTATGCTCATAAGCTGCGCATTATCGCTTTGCCAGATGGAGTAGCCTTAGAATATACAGGAGATGGGTTTCCTGTTTTTCCTAATGGCACGCTAATAGCAAAAACGTTTTATTACAATTTAGATGAAACCGATTTATCAGTAGGTAAAAAAATACTTGAAACACGTGTGCTAATTAGAGAAAATGATGCTTGGATTATTGGAAATTACAAATGGAATGACGCCCAAACTGATGCCAATTTTACTGAAGAAGGATCTGTGGTAAAAGTAAATTGGGTAAATCCAAATGGTGGTAACATGACTGCTGATTATCAAATTCCTGCAAAAAATGATTGTACAAAATGTCATAGCAATGCTGGAAACATAACACCTATTGGTCCAAAATTGCGAACCATGAATTTTGAAATTGATGGCGTTAACCAACTTCAAAAATTTATAGATGCTGGACAGTTAACAAATGCACCAAGTCCGAGCACCATTGGAGCCTTACCCAATTGGGAAAACACTAGTTTAACTTTAGAAAAACGTTCCAGAGCCTATTTTGATATTAACTGTGCACATTGTCATTCTCCAGGTGGTTTTTGCAATCAACAATCTACTTTAGATTTAAGATTTGAAACTGCTTTTGATGATACGAATATATTCATCAGAAGGTTCAGTATCTCAGCAAGAATAAGCACCTATAATCCCGGAACAAGTATGCCTTTTATTGGAACTACGATGGTGCATACTGAAGGTGTTGATTTATTACAAGCATTTTTAGACACTTTGTAGATTGTTCATAATAGTTCATTCTGCCTTTAATTCTTAATTTTTAGTTAAAATATTACTAATTTTTTTGGTTAAAAATCATTCCGAGTTTGGTATTCACTATTTTCACTTGCTAAACTAAAAAACCAATAAAATTGAAACATTCTATTAAAGTATTGTTATTGGCATTAACGCTAATTGCAACCTCTTGTAACACCGCAAAAAAAGCTGCCGAAGCCGAAGCTGTAAAAAAAGCTGCCACTAAACCAAAACCTAAGCCTCCAAAAAAAGGAGCTATTAAACCTTATACTAAGGTAATAACCAAAAATGCAAAGACCGATAAAGGGTTATTTACAGTACATCAAATTGATGATAAATTCTTTTATGAAATTCCCGATTCTCTTTTTGGCCGCGAAATGCTAATGGTAACACGTATTGCTAAAACTGCCAATGGCATTGGCTTTGGTGGCGGTAAACAAAATACTCAAGTATTACGCTGGCAAAAGAAAGGTAAAAAAGTAATTCTAAGAGTAGTTTCTTATAATGTTGTTGCAGCTGATTCATTACCTATTCATGAAGCGGTTGTAAATTCTAATTTTGAACCAGTACTATATACATTTCCTATTAAAGCCTTCAGCAAAGATTCTTTAAATACTGTTATTGATGTTACCGATTTATTTGCCAAAGATGTAAAAGCTCTGGGATTTCCTCAATCTAGAAGACGTCAATATAAAATAACACGCCTAGATGCTAGCAAGTCGTTTATTGAAAGTATAAAAAGTTACCCTTTAAATATTGAAGCACGTCATGTAAAAACCTATGCTGCTGGATCACCTCCTTCAAATTCAAGTACTGGAGCCATTTCTATTGAAATAAACAATTCTATGGTATTACTCCCAAAAACACCTATGAAGCGTCGTTATTTTGACCAACGTGTAGGTTGGTTTGCTAGAGGACAAGTTGACTATGGTTTAGAAGATCAAAAAAGTAAAACCGTGAGATATCTTGATCGTTGGAGACTAGAAGTTAAAGACGAAGACATCGCAAAATTTAAACGTGGTGAACTTGTAGAACCTAAAAAGCAGATTGTGTATTATATAGATAGAGCGACGCCTAAAAAATGGCGTAAATACATAAAACAAGGTATTGAAGACTGGCAAGTAGCTTTTGAATCTGCTGGATTTAAAAATGCGATTATTGCAAAAGACCCTCCAACAGTTGAAGAAGACCCAGAATGGAGTCCTGAAGATGTACGTTATTCTGTAGTACGCTATTTAGCATCTCCAATTCCTAATGCCAACGGACCTCATGTAAGTGATCCTCGATCAGGAGAAATTTTAGAATCTGATATTAACTGGTACCACAATGTGATGAGTTTATTAAACGGCTGGTTTTTTGTACAAACTGCTGCCATAAACCCTGAAGCACAAACTGCTGAATTTAAAGACGCAGTAATGGGCGAGTTAATTAAATTTGTATCGTCTCACGAAGTTGGACATACTTTAGGCTTACCTCATAATATGGGGAGTAGTAGTGCGTACAAAGTTGACGATTTACGTAATGCTGAATTCACTAAAAAATATGGTACGGCACCATCAATTATGGATTATGCCCGTTTTAATTATGTCGCACAACCTGAAGACAAAGGTGTAGCTTTAATGCCAAATATTGGCGTGTATGATAAATACGCTATTTCTTGGGGATATCGTCCTATTTTAGATGCTAAAACGGCTGAAGATGAAAAGAAAACATTAGACAGTTGGATTTTAAAACATGCTGGCGACCCAATGTATCGCTTTGGGAGACAACAATTTGGCGTTATTGATCCAAGCTCTCAAACTGAAGATTTAGGCGACGATGCTATAAAAGCAAGTATGTATGGTATTGCAAACCTTAAACGGATTGTACCTAATTTAATAAAATGGACAGCTGAAGACGGTAAAAATTATGATGATTTAGAAACCATGTATCGCCATGTTCTAAGTCAGTTTAACCGTTATATGGGTCACGTAGCATCAAATGTTGGTGGTGTTTACGAAAATTTTAAAACTTACGATCAAGAAGGTGCTGTATATACTTATGTTAATAAAACCAAACAAAAAGAGTCATTGGAATTTTTGCAAAAGCAATTATTTCAAACTCCAAAATGGTTAATTGACACTACAATCTTTGATAAAATTGAAAGTGCTGGTAACGTAGAACGTATTAGAAGTTTCCAGACCAGAACACTAAACAATATTTTAGATTTTGGCAGAATGGAACGTATGATTGAAAACGAAACTATAAATGGAAATACAGCCTATAGTTTTCTAAGCATGATGCGAGATTTACGCCAAGGAATTTGGGACGAACTAAGAACAGGACGCTCAATTGATACCTATAGAAGAAATTTACAACGCGCTTATATTGACAGAATGGAATTTTTAATGACCAAGGAACAATCTCAAATTCCAGCAGCATTTAGACGCTTTGTTAGAAGAACTAACGTTAATGTAAATCAATCGGATATTAGAGCTGTTGTTAGAGCCGAATTAAAATCTTTACAACGCTCGGTTAGAGCTGCTGTTTCAAGTGCTTCTGGAATGAAACGCATTCATTTGCAAGATGTATTAGAACGTATAGATAGTATTTTAGATCCTAAATAATATATTTAAAACATATTTAAAAACTGTTAATTCATAGTTAAAACACAATTCCTATTTAAACTTTACAACATTCCGTTAGTCCTAAAGATATAACATCAAAAAACTAAAAACAAATGAAAAAATTAGTAGTCATTGCAATTGCACTTGCAAGTTTACAAGCCATTGCACAAAACCATAAAGGTGAGCAGAGAAAAGGAGAACACAAAGAAAACGTCCATAAATTTAACGATTTTAGTCCAGAACAAATCGCCATTTTACAAACCAAAAAAATGACGCTTCATCTTGACTTAACAGAGATGCAACAGAGAGAGATTCAAAAAATAAATTTAGCAAATGCCATTGAAAGAAAAGCTAAAATGGAAACTCGTAAAAAAATGAAGGAAAGTAACGCCTCTGAAAAACCTTCTATAGAAGAGCGTTTCAATATGATGAGCGAGCGCTTAGACAATCAGATAGCACGCAAAAAACAAATGCAAGCTATACTTTCAAAAGAACAATTTGAAAAACTTGAAAAAGATGTAAAACATAAATGAATGAAACAGCAAGTAAAAAAACAAAGATCTAAACGGTCTTAGTAGGTTGATTGGTTAGTTTTTTTAAAGCATTGCTCTTAAGAGCAATGCTTTTTTAGCTGATTAATTATAATGTTTGGGCTACTTTTTCTATAACCGCAATAGTCTCATCTAAATCTTGGTACGTTAAAGCATCTGTAATAAACCATGTTTCAAAAGCACTTGGTGCAATATAAATTCCTGCATTTAATAAACCATGAAAGAATTTTTTAAACCTATCATTATTCCCTTTGGCTGAAGATTCAAAGTCAACAACATCTTCCGAAGTGAAATGAACAGAAATCATTGAACCTACTCTATTTATTGTATGACTAACATTAGATGCAGCCAATACTTTAGTTATGCCTTCATGAAGATACTTTGTTTTAGCTTCTAACCTATTAAACAACTCATGATCTTCATTGATCGCTTTTAACATAGCCAATCCTGCAGCCATAGCTAATGGATTTCCACTTAATGTTCCTGCTTGGTAAACAGGTCCTAATGGCGTCAAATAATTCATGATTTCTTGTCGAGCTGCAAAGGCACCAACAGGCAAACCACCTCCAATAACTTTACCAAAGCAAACGATATCTGCTTGAATTCCATATAATTCTTGAGCACCTCCTTTTGCTAAACGAAATCCTGTCATAACCTCATCAAAAATCAAGAGGATATTGTTTGCATAACACAACTCTCTTAACGATTGTAAAAATCCGTCTTTTGGCGGAATACAGCCCATATTTCCTGCTACAGGCTCTAAAATAATACAAGCAATTTCATTAGTATTCGCAGCAATTAACTGGGAAACATTTTCTATATTATTATATGTTCCTAATAAAGTATCTTTTGCTGTCCCTTCTGTAACTCCGGGGCTATTTGGACTTCCAAAGGTCACTGCGCCACTTCCGGCCTGAATTAAAAACGAATCGCTATGCCCATGATAACAGCCTGCAAATTTTATGATTTTATCTTTTCCTGTAAAACCTCTTGCCAAACGTACAGCACTCATACAAGCTTCCGTTCCTGAATTTACAAAACGAATTTTATCAATATTTGGAACCATAGAAACCGCTAATTCTGCAATCTGTGTTTCAATTTCAGTGGGCATACCAAAGGAAGTTCCTTTTTTTGCTTTCTCAACTACAGCATTAACAACAGGCTCGTACGCATGACCTAGCAACATTGGGCCCCAGGAATTGATATAATCTATGAACCGATTTCCATCCTCATCAAATAAATAAGCCCCTTTGGCTTCTTTTACAAAAATTGGTGTTCCGCCTACAGCTTTAAACGCTCTTACAGGTGAATTAACACCTCCAGGAATAACCTGTTCTGCTTGAGCAAATAATGCACTACTTCTTTTATAAATCATTTTAATTTTTTTCTCTTGTGTCGACATTTAATACTTGACCTATACTTATTTCGGTGCTTTTCAATCCATTAATCGATTGCAATTCTTTAACCGTAATATTATATTTTCTAGAAATTGAATATAATGTATCCCCTTTTACAACCGTATATTCAATATGTTTTTTAGCTCTTTTCTTTTTAGATGCAGTACCATCAAACTTATAAAGTTGATAACGTTCAATTAAATTAATGAGTTTTTGAGGGTATCTTTTATCGGTTGCATAACCCGCACGTCTCAACCCATTTGCCCAGCCTTTATAATCGTCTTTATCCAATTTAAAAAGGCTAGCATAACGCCCGCGTTTTGCTAAAAACTCTGAATGGTCTCTAAATGATCCATTAGAATTTTTATATTTCCGGAAGCATTCTTGTCTTTTATCATCATCATGGTAAATCTTTGCTCCTTTCCAATC
>CAZQBE010000155.1:0-6119 GCA_964591595.1 uncultured Flavobacteriaceae bacterium | reverse complement strand
TAAAATTTTTAAAACTAACTAATAGTTCTAAGAATTTCTTGGTGAATTTTTATCACTTGTGCTTTAGTTTCTGATAACTTATCGTTTATAATAACATACTGCGATAACTTTATTTTTTTAGCATCACTCCATTGGTTTTTAATAATAACTTTAACTTTTTCAACGGTAGAGTTATCACGAGTAATAACACGTTGTATTCTGTTCTTTTCTGAAGTTGTAACCGTAATAACTGCATCACAGTTAAGATACCCTCCATTTTCAAATAAAATTGCTGCTTCTTTAATAACATAAAGAGTACTTTGCTTTGATTTCCATTTATTAAAATGCACTCCAACTTTTGGATGCACAATGGTATTCATTTTATGCAACAATTCTTTATTATTAAATATCTTATCTGCAATAAAAGACTTGTTAATTACATCATTTTTATAAGCATTACTACCAAAAACCTCTATAAGATTACGTTTTATAACCTTAGAGTTATTCATTAAACGTTTTGCTTCTAAATCGGCTATATAAACGGGTACATTAAGTTCTTGAAACATATTTGCGACAGTAGTTTTTCCGCTTCCAATACCTCCTGTTAAACCTATAATTTTCATTTGTTCAAGTTATTGTACTAAAATAAATTCAATGCGTTTAATACTTAGCCTAGCATTTTTTACCAAATCTGGTTGTTGGACAATTTTAGGAATAAGATATGAGTCTTCGGCACTAAGCGAATCATAATCACACTCTACAATAAAACTACTCGAAGATATCGATTTAAAATTACTTAAACTTGTATAATAAATAACTGGAATTGTTTTTGGGTAGTACTTTATTTTTATGTTTTTTGGAATATTAACAACATTTACTGGAACTTCAATGACACCTTCAGTAAATTTTTCTACAGTTCCTATAACTTGAACTTGCTGTTGCGAAAACTTTAAATCTTGTAATTGACTTGGCAGTTTTAATTTTACTGTATTGTTTACATTAGAAATAATATTATCCAACTCTAATCTTTCTGTATAAATTTCTGAAATTGAATCTAATACAACCTTAGGACCAATAATATTAATAGAATCGGGAGTTAGATTAAAGACCCCATTGACATCAAATCCTGTTGAAAATTTGATATCGGCATCCAAAATTACCGGAATCTTTTTTACTGTATTTACATCATATTTAAAAACTATGGTATCAGGAACAATATTTTCAATTCTTTCATTGATATCAAACTGTTTAATAATATTAGACAATTCTCTTTTTGCTATCCAATTATAATGCGTTGTACTTTTGTCTAGAGTAGTAAAATCAACATCAACTATTGGTTTTTTAAAATAATACTTTATCTGCCTAAATCCATATGCTGTAATGGTAATTCTCATATTAATGGTTGAGTCGTTAATAATAACAACATCTTCCGGAACATTTACAGTATTAATATGAAATGAAAATGTTTTCGTATAATTTTTAGATAATTTAGTTAGGACAGAAAACACAAATGCCAATACTATAAAAAGCAAAAATATGTTTACTCTTCTAGTTTTAAATAGTGAAAATATATTACGCTTAGAAGCAGTCATTCTTTTATTTTAAAAAACAAATCAGGAAATTGTTCTTCAACATCCTTATTAGAAAATATTAATTTAACTGTTGATTTTAAAAATCCATAACCATAACCAAAAAACTGAATCATTATTGCTACTATTGAAAATAGAGTTGCAATACCATTTTTGGTTGATATTAAAGCTAATAAAAAACTTACAATAAAATAAACCCCATAAATTATTAATGGCAATTCAACACCAAAAAACATCAAACTAATTGCCGCTATCAAACCTAAGCTAAATAACGTTGGAAACCAATATGTGATTTTTTTAGTTTCGGGATGCCATTTGCTTAATATAGGTCTTACCAAACCAAACTTATGCACTTGATTGTAAAATTTTGACCATGAAATTCTGCGCTTATGATATACGTAAACTTCTGGTATAAGTTTTGTAGAAAAGTTTAATTTAGATAACCTTATGGACAAATCTGGATCTTCTCCAGGATGAATTCTACCAAATCCTCCAGTTGCGTTAAATACTGTCTTTGAAATTCCCATATTGAAACTTCTTGGTTGAAACTTATTAACACTATTCTTTTTTCCTCTAATCCCACCTGTAGTAATAAAAGAGGTCATTGTAAAATTAATAGCCTTTTGTATATTACTGAAAGACTTATGCGCAGCATCTGGACCACCAAAACAATCTACATAATCGTTATTTAAATGTTCTAAAACGTTGGTTAAATAATGCTGTGGTAAAATACAATCTGAATCTAATATTATAAAATAATTGCCTTTAGCCCTTCTCATTCCATAGTTTCTAGAATCTCCAGGACCTGTATTCTCTTTAATAAAATATGAAATATTCAGTTGATTAGAAAAAGCATCAACAACAACTTTAGAAGTTAAGGTAGAGCCATCTTCAACTATTACTATTTCAAAATCATGATAACCACTTAAAGCTTTGAAACTATCAAGCAATTCTTTTGCTTCTTCTGGTCTATTATAAATAGGAATAATAAAAGAAATATCTTTTGCTGTCATACACTGCAAAGATAATTAAACCGCCTTTACAAAAACATTAAAATTTAAGCATTAAAAAACCCCGTTTAAATAATAAACGAGGTTTTTTAATGCTTAAATTTAAGATTATCTCTTAATAATTTGTTTGGTTTCGGTTACCCCATTAATAGTAACTCTTATAAAATAAGCTCCAGTTTGTAAAGCAGACATATCTATTTTACTTGAGTTAGTATTTGGAGCAAGGCGTAAAACTTCTTGTCCTAACATATTATAAACAGATACATTTTCAATATTATTCTGTGCTCTTAAATTAAGCTCATTATTTATTGGGTTAGGATAGTACTTGAATGCATTTGCAAGATCAAATTCGTTATTAGACAATGCCTCAGAAGACCATATTTTTATAGTGAAATTTCCATCGGCAGCTGGTGCTGGATCCCATGAAAAAATTCTAACATAATAAGTATTTCCCGCTGTTAATCCGGTAGCAATAATTTCCTCTTGAGCAGGTGCCGTAACATTTGCATCTGAACAAACTAAAAAGGCAATAGTTCCACAAGTATTATCAGTAGTAGAATATAATTCAGCAACACCATCAAAAGTCATATCGAATGTAATATTTACATTAGGTCCTTTAGCCACAAAAGCAAACCATACATCATCGTCAGCCGATCCAGCCAATCCATTACATATTACTGCTGGTAATCCAGAATCAGTAGCACCATTAATTGTACCAGAAGTTGGCGTTGCAAAATCTCGAGTAGCAATTTCCAATTCTTGCACTACTACCTGAGCTTGTGCGCAATCATCATTGCTAGTTATAGTTGTAAATGCAAATGGTCCAGACCAAGCACTCTTTCCACCAACGCCACAATCAGCTCTTACATAAGCTTCATACATGTTACCAGATGTTAAAGAACTAAAAGTATGAGGATTTGTAACCCCAGAAGCAGTTGGTGTTCCAGTAGGAGTTCCGGCAGCAGTAATATCTACTAGCTCTACATCCCATAAGGTTTCAGTACCTCCAGGTCCAGAAGTCCAACTGAAACTAGCACTAGATGTTGTAACACTAGAAAAACTAGCTGCTGAAGGTTCAACACATGTTGGCGTTTCTCTTACTAGAACGTCATCAACATACCAATCGTGTTTATTATTACCAGTATATCTAAAAGCAACATAAACGGTTGCATTAACAGGAAGTGCAAAAGGTCCTCTAATAGTCCAAATATCTTCTGCATCAGTTCCTAAAGTTGGATTTACATTTGTCCAAGTTGCTGCAGTTGGGTCTCCCCCTGTATAATCAGTAGAATAATATACTCCTGTAACTCCTCCAAAATCTACTGAATTATCAAGATTTTCGTAATATGTTAATTCTGGTGATGTTCCAGCAGATGTATTCATGACTGGAGTAATTAACCATCTATCATTATTTCCATTAAAATCATTAAAAAAAGCTGATCTTGTTCCAGAGTTAGCTCTAACAGTAGAAAAAGCCCAATTGTTTGTAGCTAATGTTCCTGGTGTAATTTCGTCAACCCAACCAGCAGGAAGAAAAGTTCCCTCAAAATCTTGGTCTAAATAGGTTTGTGCGTAAAACAGAGATGACCACATAAAAACGGCCATTAGTAAAGTAATTTTTTTCATAATCTATACGATTTAGTTAAGTTTATTTAATTTGATTAAGGTTTAAATCGTATGCATATTACTATAAAAACATGAGTATTAATCTATTAATCGTTAAACTATAAAAAATTCACGTTGAACAGATATATGTGGGAATTATCTTCGACAAATGCACAACCATTTATTGATATACAAACAAAAAAAAGACCTTACATGTTTAAGATCTTTTTATATATAAAATAAAAGGTGTTTTTCCTATTCATTCATAAAGGCATTCATAATTTTAGTACTAACACCCATATTTGAAAATCCACCATCATGAAATAGGTTTTGTAAAGTGACTTTCTTGGTTAAATCTGAAAAGAGCGTTATTGTGTAATCTGCACATTCTAAGGCTGTTGCATTACCTAATGGTGACATTTCTTCGGCATACGAGAAAAAGCCTTCAAATCCTTTAACGCCACTTCCTGCTGTTGTTGGTGTTGGTGATTGAGAAATAGTATTTACTCTCACTTTTTTGTCTTTTCCAAAAAAATAACCAAAACTACGTGCAATGCTCTCTAAATAGGCTTTATTATCAGCCATATCATTATAATCTGGAAATACACGTTGTGCTGCCATATAAGTCAATGCAACAATACTTCCCCATTCGTTCATGGCATCGTTTTTATATAAAGTTTGCATGACTTTATGAAAGGACATCGCCGATACATCAGTTCCCTTTTGAGTCCAATCATATTTTTGATCGGTATATGCTCTCCCTTTTCTTACATTTATAGACATGCCAATAGAATGCAATACAAAATCAATTTTACCGCCTAGAATTTTCATCGATTTTTCTACTAAATTTTGCAAATCTTCTTCTGATGTAGCATCTGCTGGAATTATTTGTGACCCAGTTTTTTCGGCAAGTTCATTAATTTGCCCCATACGCATTGCAATTGGCGCATTTGAAAGCACAAATTCACCACCTTCTTCATGCACACGTTCGGCTGTTTTCCAAGCAATTGAATTGGCATCTAAGGCTCCAAAGATAATTCCTTTTTTTCCTTTTAATAAATTGTATGACATATTGTAATTAGTTTATGTATTAGTTAGTTTGAAGATGCAAAGATACTATTAATTCAATAATTGTTTGGCATGAGCAATGGCAGAAGTTGACATTTCTTTTCCACTTAGCATTTGAGCAATTTCAACAATACGTTCTTCCGAATTTAAT
Organism: uncultured Flavobacteriaceae bacterium; assembly: GCA_964591595.1. GTDB lineage: Bacteria > Bacteroidota > Bacteroidia > Flavobacteriales > Flavobacteriaceae > JAADHG01. The sequence continues at coordinate 717 of CAZQBE010000155.1, read as the reverse complement.
TTTATGAGATGAGACACAGTTTCATCATTTACATCTGTTTTATAAACCTTATAATGCGTATCTCCTTTCGCTGCAATTTGTGGTAGATGAGTAATTGTAAATACTTGCATAGACTTACTCATTTGTTGCATGATTGCTGCCATTTTATTTGAAATCTCACCAGAAACACCAGAATCTATTTCATCAAACATAATGGATGGTAATTGCATGTACTTGGATAAGATAGATTTCACAGCTAACATAATTCTTGATAATTCACCACCTGATGCTGCCTTTTTTAAGGGTTTAAATTCGCCACCTTTATTTGCTGTAAACAAAAATGACAACTTATCCTTACCGTTACTTAAAAAATAGTCTTCAATGGTAACTGAAATACTAAACTTTGCATTTTCCATTCCTAAATTATGAAGTATCTGCTCTAATTGTTCCGTTAACTTTGGAATTGCTTGTTCCCTTTTGTTGTGAATACCATTAGCAATGGTATTTAGCTCTACTTTAAGCGCGTCTAATTCGATTTGCTTTTTTGCAATGTTTTCATCTATAGTCTCAGTTGCAAATACTTTTTTTGATAACTTTTGTTGAATTTCTATCAAATCATCAATTGTTGATGAGGCGTGTTTTAACAATAAATGATGAATTTTTTGTAGTTTTATATTTACCTCTTCTAAACGGTTTGGACTAGCCTCAAGGTGTTCTTGTGCAATTACTAGTTCTCCA
>CAZQBE010000154.1:0-6123 GCA_964591595.1 uncultured Flavobacteriaceae bacterium | reverse complement strand
AATCAATGTCTTTTGTTGTTTTTGACTTTATTAAGGTCTCGAAATCTGATGGACATGTAGCTTTAACTTTATACTCGTCTAAATAGAGTTTAATTGCATCTTCTAAAATATTGTGGTTTACATAATCATCCAGATACTTTAACCCAACACCAGCTTTATATTTATTAGCAATACTTTCGTTAAACTTTAATAGAGAATCTTTAGGCTTGCTTAGCGGTTGATCTCTATTTGTTCTAGCCATATGCATATATGCAAGGTTATATTGCTCATTAAATTTTAAATCTGCAGCATGAAATGACCGTATCCCCCATACATTGGCTAAAGAGCCAATCATTTTTATATCTGGATAATATTCCTCAATATATTTTATTAAAAAATATATTTGAATACCATCTTTTAGCCAATGTTCTTTTCTAGGATTGATTAACAATGTATTATCCAGAAAATTGCCTAACGCATTTTTTAATAGCTTCAATTCAAATTTAAAATTATCAGGAAATGGACTGATAAACTCAGGTAGCTGATTTAAACCGTAAATAGGATCCTTTTTTATGTCAATATCTGTTACTACAAGTTTTTTGTGAGGGTATGAACCTAGATATTTTGTGATAAAATTCGTTATCTTATCTGTGATTATTGCTTTGTTTGAAGGTGTTAATTCATTCTCGGCAATATTTGTTATTACCGAAAAATGGTCTGTTTGTATGGTTTTAAATAGTGGGAATTTTTGTAAAAAAAGTTTACTATCAATCCGGTTTTTCCCTGATAAAACAACTGTTTGTGAATCTTTGTCTTGTATGACATTAATTAAATCTAATTCTGAAGTTAGTACATAATTCCTAGGGAACTCTACTTGCATTGTAATATCAGCATTTGGCACATATAAATCATCTAAATTTTTATTGCTATAATAATGCCACCCTGTTTCATTATATACAGCAGGAGTAATATACCAATACTTTAAATTATAGTTTTTATATGGTGTTACACCATATCTGGTAAACTTATCACTAGGTAATTGTATAGAATAGATGAGTTTTAATTGATAACTTTTTCCTGGTTTTAGAGTATTAACTAAAGTTACTTTTATAATGTCTGGATGCTGCTCTAAACGTTCAAAATTTAGTAAATCATTGTTGGTATTATTTATTGAAGTAACTATGGTGTAACCGCGTTCTTCGTTTTTTGCAAAATGAAATTTGTCTATATATTCTTCTGAAAAGCGATTTGCTAATGGGGTACTTTTAGTAGAGTAACTATTACTCCAATCATTTAAGTAAATTGCTGTTAACGCATCATTAGTAGTATTTATATAAGTGATGAATTGCGTGATATGAATTTGATTAATACTTATATCAAATACAGCTTTAATATCAATCTTGTTTTGGCAAATCACAGTAAATTGCCACAACAAGAATATAAGTAGGTATGATTGTTTAATTTTCAATTTGATTTAATAAATTTTAATGGTTTTAAATCATAGTTTGAGGCTGCTATATAATAAATTCCGTTTGATAGATTAGATACATCAAGTTGCAAAAGGTTTAGATTTTGAACTTTATAGCTTTCAATTTTTTGTCCTAAAGTATTAAAAATAAAAATAAAATCACTTTTAAATGTATTTGTGTCAATTTGGATTGAAAGTTCATCTGTTACTAAATTACTGCCAAGAATACTAAATCCATGTGCTAACTTATAATTAGTTGTACTTAATGTCGTTTCATTAGTTTGTAATTCTAATGTTACAGGTAAATGATCGCTCATATTATAGAGTGCATTTCTAATAATTGAATCAAAAGCTATGCCATCACAGTTGTTTGTGTTAATTTCACTATTGAAACAATTAAGATTTCCATTGTTTCCAAATGCTTGATAAGAATTACTTACATAAAAAATATCAGGATTTGTAAGTATATTCTCTGAAGTGAGAATAAAGTCGAAACGATCGTCAAATCCACCAGTAGCACCACCTAAACCTGATTGTGTTCTTGTAGATTGGGTAAATACATCAAGATAATTTGTGTTATTATGCCAACTCCCAACGCTATTCGCTGGGTCTACAAATGTAATATTGTTGGTTACATCAGTTAGTTCAACAAAAGCAGGTTCAGAACTGGTATATAAATTTAAGTCTCCACATAGAATCATATACTCAGTACTTGGTAATGTTTCTAGATAAGTTTCCAAATCATTTACCATATCTAATCTTAGGTTTTGATTTGTTGAACCACTAGAGGATTTTAAATGACAGACTATAACTTCAATAAAAATGGGATTTGCTACTTGGTTTACGGTGTTTAACTTGAATGTATAATGGTTAAAGTCTCTAAACAGGGTTTGTATTATGGTTTGATTTACCAATATAAATTTTGAGCTATCAAAAAACACAAAATTTTGTAAATCGTTTGTGTTTCCTATGTTATCATCAGAGGAGTTTGTTACAAAAGTTGCACTACTATAATTGGGGTTTATAAACTGAAGAGAGCTCAATATAGCATTTGCTCCTGCTAGATTATTAAGTTCATTAACTGTAAACAAATCAGGTCTATAAGTATCTAAAATTACTTTAAGATATTGTAATTTAGATGCATCCTGTAGAGGGTAATTAAGTAAATTATAGTGCATAAACTTAAATATCTTTTGAGAAAACACTGTATTAATACCCATGAGGCATATTAGTAATGCTATTATGCGATTTTTTTTCATGTTCTTAGGGAGAGCAATGAATGTTTTATTAGAAATTAGGACTTAAATTATATTTCTTGTAGAACGAATCTAGAATTGTAATGACTTCATCCTCTGTATCTACTAGATGTATTAAATCTAAATCGGTTGCGCTAACATTTCCGAATTTTTCTAATAGCGTTGTTTTAATCCAATCAATAACACCTTGCCAAAACTCTGTTCCTACCATTATTATTGGAAAGCGTTCAATTTTTTTAGTTTGAATAAGTGTTATGGCTTCAAAAAGTTCATCTAAGGTGCCAAAACCACCAGGCATTACTACAAACCCTTGTGAATATTTAACAAACATTACTTTTCTAACAAAAAAGTAATCAAAATCTAAATTCTTATCAGAATCAATATACGGATTGTCATGTTGTTCAAAAGGTAATTCAATATTTAAACCAACTGAAGTCCCACCACCTAGATGGGCACCTTTATTACCAGCTTCCATAATTCCTGGTCCACCTCCTGTGATTACACCATAACCGGCCTCAACGATGCGTTTTGAAATACGTTCTGCTAACAAATAATACTTATCATCTGGTTTAGTTCTGGCTGATCCGAATATAGATACACTAGGACCAATACGGCTCATTTTTTCAAAACCATTAACAAACTCTCCCATAATCTTAAAGATTGCCCAAGAGTCGTTTGTTTTCTTTTCATTCCATCCTTTAGGGTGTTGATGTTTACTCATACGTTCATTTTTTTATAACAGGCTAATTTAGTTCTTTTTTTAAGAATTGTGCTGTGTAACTTTTTTTGTGTTTTGTCACTTCTTCTGGAGTGCCTTTTACTATAATTTCTCCACCACCTTTTCCGCCTTCATAACCTATATCAATAATGTAATCCACCATTTTAATGACATCTAAATTATGTTCAATAATTAAAACTGTATTGCCTTTGTTTACTAATTTGTTAAGTACTAGCATCAGTACTCTTATGTCTTCAAAATGTAACCCTGTAGTAGGTTCATCTAAAATATAGAAAGTGTTACCAGTATCTTTTTTAGATAATTCTGTAGCGAGTTTTATACGTTGTGCTTCTCCACCTGAGAGCGTTGTGCTTTGTTGCCCTAGCGAAATATAACCTAAACCAACATCCTGTATGGTTTTTAGTTTACGGTATATTTTAGGAATATGCTCAAAAAATGGAACGGCGTCATTAATGGTCATGTTTAAAACAGCGCTAATCGATTTTCCTTTGTAACGTATTTCTAAAGTTTCTCTGTTAAATCGTTTGCCTTGGCAGGTTTCACATTCTACATAAACATCTGGTAAAAAGTTCATTTCAATAACACGTAAGCCTCCACCTTTACAGGTTTCACAACGCCCGCCAGCAACATTAAAACTAAAACGACCAGGTTTATAGCCTCTTATCATTGCTTCAGGAATTTTAGCATACAAACTTCTTACTTCACTAAATAATCCTGTATAAGTGGCTGGATTACTTCTTGGGGTTCTCCCAATAGGCGATTGATTTATGTCAATAACCTTATCTATGTTCTTTAAACCTTCAATTTTTTTATAAGGCATTGGTGTTTTCACACCGTTAAAATAGTAATTGTTAAGAATAGGATAGAGGGTTTCATTAATGAGTGTTGACTTTCCACTACCTGAAACACCTGTAACGCCAATCATTTTTCCTAGCGGAAATGTAACCGTTACATTTTTTAAATTGTTACCTGTACAATTTCTGAGCACTATCTTTTTACCATTTCCTTTTCGGCGTTCCTTGGGTACTTCAATATGTTTTGTGCCATTTAAATAATCGGCAGTTAAAGTGTGATGCTCTTTTAGTTCATCAGGCGTACCTTCACTAATAATTTCTCCACCATGTTTTCCTGCTTTAGGACCAATATCAATCACATGGTCTGCATGCTCAATCATTTCCTTATCGTGTTCAACAACAATTACTGAATTTCCTATATCTCGAAGTGAAGTTAATGAGTTGATTAGTTTGGCATTATCACGCTGATGTAAGCCAATACTCGGTTCATCCAAAATATAAAGTACACCAACCAGTTGTGATCCAATTTGTGTAGCTAGCCTAATGCGTTGCGCTTCGCCACCTGAAAGCGATTTTGAACTTCTATCTAATGACAAATAATCTAAACCAACATCAAGTAAAAACTGAATTCTATTTTTAATTTCCTTAATAATCTCAGAAGCAATTTTAAGTTGCTTTTCGGTTAGATGATTACTTAAATCTTTAAACCAATGAGCAAGATCAATAATATCTAACTGAGCTAACTCTGAAATATTTTTATCATTAACTTTAAAATAAAGCGATTCTTTTTTTAAGCGAGTACCATTACATTTTGAGCACTTAACCTTATCCATGTATGCTTTTGCCCATCGTTTAATAGATGTTGACTCCGCATTTTTATACTGACTTTCAATAAAGTTGGCAATGCCTTCAAAATCGATACTGTAATTTCTTGCGACACCAAGTACTTTGCTATTTATGGTAAATTTTTCGTTGCCACCGTAAAGAATCATCTCAATAGCGTCTTTGGGAATTTTCTTAATAGGGTCACTCAATTCAAAATCAAAACGTTGTGCAATGAGTTCCAATTGTTTAAAAATCCAACTATTTTTTTGTGGTCCTTGAGGGGCGAGTCCTCCATTTTGTATAGATAATGATTCATCTGGAATAATTTTACTAGTGTTGACTTCGTATAATGTGCCAATGCCATTGCATTTGGAACAAGCTCCTTTTGGAGAATTAAATGAAAAATTATTAGGTTCAGGATTTGGATACGAAATGCCAGATGTAGGACACATGAGATTCCGACTAAAATAGCGTACTTCATTTGTGTCATTATCAATAATCATTAACACATTCTCACCGTGATACATTGCAGTATTGATGCTTTCGGTAAGACGTTTATCGTTATCAACATTGTTGTCAATTTTTAATCTGTCTATAACAATTTCAATATCATGCGTTTTATAACGGTCTAGCTTCATGCCTTTTACAAGGTCTTTTATTTCGCTGTCTGTTCTCACTTTGACAAAGCCTTGTTTAGCAATTTGTTCAAACAATTCTCGGTAATGACCTTTTCTGGAGCGTATTACTGGAGATAAGATATTAATGCGTTTACCATTAAAACTTTTAATAATGAGTGTTTTAATTTGTTCATCTGTATAACTCACCATTTTTTTACCTGTGTTATAGCTATAAGCGTCACTTGCACGTGCAAAAAAGAGACGTAAAAAATCGTAAATCTCTGTAATAGTTCCAACGGTTGAACGTGGTGATTTACTCGTTGTTTTTTGCTCTATGGCAATTACAGGAGAAAGGCCATCAATTTTATCAACGTCTGGACGTTCTAAACCACCTAAAAATTGTCTAGCATAAGCTGAAAACGTTTCAATATAACGACGCTGTCCT
>CAZQBE010000153.1:0-6198 GCA_964591595.1 uncultured Flavobacteriaceae bacterium | reverse complement strand
TTATTACAATACTAAAGTTGAAGATGACACCATTACTCCTGTTTTTGGCAATCTAGTTAACTTTAGCTATGATATTAAGAATTTAAATGGGAGAACAATTTATAGTGCCGAAGAATTAAAAACTAGAGACTACGCTGTAGATCAAGAAGAATTATTCTCGGGCTTACGCCAAGGTATAAAACTAATGAAAGCTGGAGAAACAGTAACCTTTCTTTTTCCGTCTCAAAAAGCATACGGATATTACGGTGATACCAATCGTATTGGTACCAATATACCTATTATATGTAAAGTAACAATTAATACAATAACCCAAAAAGAAACAAATTAACAATGAAAATTTTTAAGCATTCAATTAAGATTATTGCAATAGCATTATTTGCTACACTTATATCTTGTGGTGACAGATATCCTGATTTAGAAGATGGATTATACGCAGAATTTGTAACTTCTATGGATACCATGGTTGTAAAACTACATTATGATAAAACACCGGTAACAGTAGCAAATTTTGTGCTACTTGCTGAAGGAAATCATCCTATGGTTGATAGCGTTTTTAAAGGTAAGAAATTTTATAACGGACTGATTTTTCATCGTGTTATGGATAATTTCATGATTCAAGGTGGAGATCCGACTGGAACTGGTTCTGGTAGCCCTGGATACCGTTTTGGCGACGAATTTGATGAAACTTTAAAACATGATAAACCAGGTGTTTTATCAATGGCTAACTCTGGTCCTAATACTAATGGAAGTCAGTTTTTTATAACTGAAAAAGAAACACCTTGGTTAGATAACATACATACTGTTTTTGGAGAAGTTGTTTTAGGGCTAGATGTACAAGATTCTATCTCTAATGTAAAAGTAGGACCAGGCAACAGACCTATAAAAGATGTTGTTATTAAAGAAGTTAACATTATTCGTAAAGGATATGACGCACGAAATTTTGACGCCTTAAAAACTTGGGAAACTGAATTACCAAAACTTGAAGAAAAAGCAAAACAAAAAGCTGAAGAAGCACGCAAAAAAGCTGAAGAAGCACGCAAAAAAGCTGAAGAAAAAGCTAACGCTGCAGCAGCTGATATTTTACCAATTTTAAATGATTACAAAAGTAAAGCAAAAACATCCGCTTCAGGCTTAATGTCTTATACTATTACTAAAGGTAATGGTCCAAAGCCAAAACAAGGAAATACAGTAAAAGTATATTATGAAGGCTATTTTATCGATGGTAAATTATTTGATTCTAACAGAAAAGAAATCGAAGAAAAGTATGGCAAATTAAACCCTCAAAAAGAAAAACGTAGTATGTATAATCCTATGCCAATGCAAATAAGCCCTGATGCACAGATGATTGCTGGTTTTAAAGAAGGTGTAGCTAGTATGCATGAAGGTGACAAAGCGTATTTTTACATACCTTCCCATCTAGCTTATGGAGAAAACGGACGCCCTCCAATAAAACCAAATACAGATTTAATTTTTATTATAGAAATGGTAGAAATTGTAAAATAAAATCATTTTTGTAATACATAAAAAGCAGCTCAATAAGCTGCTTTTTTTATGCTTATTTTTTTGGGATTTGTTTTAAAATCTCTAAAACAAACGCCCAATATTTTTGGACTGAAGAAACACAAGTGCGTTCATCAGGTGAATGCGCCCCAAGAATTGTAGGCCCAAAACTTATCATATCCATTTTGGGGTAGTTAGTTCCTAAAATGCCACATTCTAATCCTGCATGACACGCAGCAACATGAGCTTCTTTTCTATTGTTTAAATCTTTATAAATCTTTGACATCACTTTTAGAATATCTGAGTTCATATTAGGTGTCCATCCTGGATAGCTTCCAGAAAATTCTACCTCACAACCTGTCAATTCAAAAGTAGCACGAAGCATATTTGCCAAGTCCATTTTTGAAGATTCCACAGACGAGCGTGTTAAGCATCCTATTTTAATATCTCCATCTTTAACAATTACGCGTGCAATATTATTTGACGTTTCCACTAAATCAGGAATATCTGCACTCATTCTATACACTCCATTGTGAGCTGCATATAATGCTCGTGTTAAACCTTCTTGCACACCTAAATCCATAATCTTTAAAGGTGTCTCAATTTTAGAAACAATTATTTTTAGATTTGGCTCCATAGCTTTAAGTTCCATAGAAATCGCTTTTGTCATGAGCTGTATTTCAAACTCAAAAGCTTCTTGATGCTCAGCATCTATCACTACATTGGCAAAACTTTCTCGCGGAATGGCATTGCGTAAACTTCCTCCATCAATCTCTGAAATTCGCAATCCAAAATTCTCAAATCCATCAAATAACAAACGGTTTAAAATCTTATTAGAATTCCCAAATCCTTTATGAATATCCATCCCTGAATGTCCACCTTGTAATCCTTTAACTGTAATACAATACCCAATTTTAAATTCAGGCGTGTCTTCTTCTTTATAAGTTCTTGTAGCAGTTACATCTATTCCTCCTGCGCAACCTACTCCAATTTCATCATCTTCTTCAGTATCTAAATTTAATAGTATTTCGCCATTAAGTAAACCCCCTTTTAAACCCATAGCTCCTGTCATTCCAGTTTCTTCATCAATAGTAAATAAGGCTTCAATAGCTGGATGTTCAATAGTATCACTCTCCAATATTGCCATTATGGTAGCCACTCCCAATCCGTTATCCGCACCAAGTGTTGTCCCTTTTGCTCTAACCCAATCACCATCAACAAACATTTCTATGCCTTGAGTATTAAAATCAAAATTAGTATCCGCATTTTTTTGATGCACCATATCTAAATGCGATTGCATTACAATGGTCTTTCTGTCTTCCATTCCAACAGTTGCAGGTTTCTTAATAATTACGTTACCAACTTCGTCTTCTATAGTTTCCAATCCTAAACTATTACCAAAATCTTTGATAAACGCAATAACAAATTCTTCTTTTTTCGATGGTCGTGGCACTGCATTTAAATCGGCAAACTTATTCCAAATCTCTTGTGGTTCTAATTGTCTGATTTCTGAATTCACAGGTTTAAATTTTATTTTATTAAAAGTTTCACAAAGGTAGCTATTAGCAACAAAGATTTATAAAAACATTTGTTTATTTTTGAATAATGCTCAAGAATAAGAAAACAATTATAGCGCTTAGTATCATTCCGCAATACCTCATAGTAAAGCTCCTCTCCCATTATCCTAATTTTATTGAAACATATTATAGCAATGGGTTGTATCAATTTACATCAAAAGCATTGCGGTTTGTATTTGGATGGATAACGTTTTCAATAGGAGATATTCTTTATACTCTTGCTGGAGTTTATATTATACGATGGTTTGTATTAAATAGAAAACGTATCAAAAAAGATACAAAAAGGTGGTTTATAGATGTGTTTTCAGCTATTTCTATACTATATTTTGCATTTCACATATTTTGGGGAATGAATTATTACAGACTCCCTGTTCACAAATCTCTCAATATAGATAATAAATACACTACTGAAGAATTAGTAGTGGTAACAAAAAAACTCATAGAGAAATCGAATACTATTCAATTCAGTATTAGCAAAAACGATTCTCTTAAAATTGAAATTCCCTATTCAAAGCAAGAACTACTACACAAAACAACAAATGGTTATGAGCTATTAGCAGAAAAATTTCCTTCATTAAAGTACACTCCAAGCAGTACTAAACTTTCAATATATAGTCTACCACTAACATATATGGGGTTTAGTGGGTATTTAAATCCGTTCACAAATGAAGCTCAAATAGATGGCTTAATACCGCTTTACAAATATCCCACCACAGCTTGCCATGAACAAGCGCATCAAATAGGTTATGCTGCAGAAAATGAAACTAATTTTATTGGTTGTTTAGCTGCAATTTATAATGAAGATATCTATTTTAAATATTCGGGATATGTTTTTGCACTTAACCATTGCTTAAATGAAGTTTATAGACGAGATAAGGACAGGTATAAATCTTTAGTTGGTTCAATAAATAAAGGGATTCTCGCAAACTATAAAGATTCCTATGATTTTTGGGAAGCTTACCAAAACCCAATGGAACCATTGTTTAAACTAACCTATGGGAAATTCCTAAAAGCTAACAATCAAGATAAAGGGATAGAAAGTTATAGTTATGCTGTTGCACTTATGGTTAATTATTTTAAAGGCAAAACACTATAACAAAAGTTAAATATATCTTAATTCGTTTTCCCTAGACACATAATCTTTATCTTTAAGACTTAATTTTTACTAACCAAAAAAATGATAAAAAAGTATCTTATTTTAACGATGCTTATGTGTGGTTTTTCAATAATTGCACAAGAGCACTTTCCTAAAAACGATGGTGTAAAAAGCAAAAACACAAATTATACAGCATTTACTAATGCTAAAATTTATGTAACGCCAATTCAAGTTATTGATCAAGGCACACTTCTAATTAAAGACGGTAAAGTTGTTGCCACTGGAGCTTCAGTAAACATTCCTGCAAATGCAGTTGTAATTGATGTCTCAGGAAAAAGTATTTATCCTTCCTTTATTGATATATATTCTGGTTTTGGTGTCGAAAAACCGAAGCGCCAAAGTGGTGGAAGAGCGGCACAATACCATGCGAGTCGTGAAGGATTTTACTGGAATGACCATATAATGCCAGAGCAAAATGCTATTGATAATTTCAAATTTAATGCTAAATCAGCTTCCGAATTAAGAAAAGCTGGGTTTGGTGTTGTGAATTCGCATATGCAAGATGGAATTGTAAGAGGCACTGGTATATTAGTTGCTTTAACAGATAAAGGTGGTAACGCAGAACGAATTATTAACAACCGCTCTGCACAATACTTATCATTAAGTAGAAGTGTAAAATCACGTCAATCTTACCCAACGTCTACAATGGGGACTTTAGCATTATTAAAACAAATGTACTATGATGCCGATTGGTATGCTAAAGGAGGCTCAAAAACATTAGATAGATCTTTAGAGGCCATAAATGCAAATAAAAATTTAGTTCAAATTATTGCAGCTGGCGATAAATTCAATGATAAACGTGTTGATAAAGTTGGCGATCAATTTGGTATTCAATACATAATTCTTGGTGGAGGTAATGAATACGAACGCATTGATGAAATTAAGGCAACCAATGCGTCTTATATTCTTCCTCTAAATTTTCCTAAAGCCTACGATGTAGAAAATACTTTTTTAACAAGTGTTTTAGAGCTTGAAGATATGAGAGAATGGAATCAAAAACCTTCAAATCCAAAAGTTCTTGCTGAGAATGGAATTTCATTTGCATTTACTACCAATGGCTTAAAATCTCCAAAAGAACTAAAATCAAATCTATTAAAAGCAATTGAATATGGTTTGGATAAAACTAAAGCATTAGAAGCCTTAACTACTGTACCTGCGAAACTCTTAGGAAAATCAAATACAATTGGTTCATTAAAAAATGGAGCTTTTGCCAACTTCTTAATTACATCTGGTGATATTTTTGATAAAAAAACCACATTTTATGAAAATTGGGTAAAAGGACAAAAAAATGTATTAGAATCTATGACTACCAAAGATATTCGTGGTAATTATACATTTAATATTGGAAATACATCTTATGATTTATCTATTTCTGGAACTCCAAGCAAACCAAAAGCAAAAGTAAAAAGTAGTGATAAGGAATTAGGCTCAAAAATAGCTTATACTGACGATTGGATAAACCTAACCTTTATTAGTTCTGACACTACCAAACAAGGATATTATAGATTAACTTCAAAAATTGGAAAGACCGATAATTTAACTGGAAAAATAATTCTTCCTAATGGTAATGAAACTTCTTTTTTTGCAAAAAAAGCTTCAAAAAAAGATACTGAAGATAAAAAGAAAGGAATGACGAAAGGTGATGATAAAGGAGTAAAAATAATACCTATAACCTATCCTAATGGTGCCTATGGTTTTTCTGAACTCCCAAAACAGGAAACGCTGTTGTTTAAAAATGCAACCGTTTGGACCAATGAAAAGGATGGGATTCTTAAAAATACAGATGTATTAATTAAAAATGGGAAAATAGCTTCAATTGGCAACAACTTTAGTGCTAATGGTGCTAAGGTTATTGATGCTACAGGAAAACATCTCACAGCAGGTATTATTGACGAGCATACACATATAGGAATTTCTGGTGGTGGTAATGAAGCTGGTCATAACTCTTCTGCCGAAGTTACTATT
>CAZQBE010000152.1:0-6202 GCA_964591595.1 uncultured Flavobacteriaceae bacterium | reverse complement strand
GTTGGCACGATTCGGTATCCGATACTTATGTAGTAGATGTTAAAAAGTTTAATGCTCAAAGAGATGCTGCACAAGATATTGATATGATTGGAGAAACTATAGAAGACATATAGAAGATAAATTAAAAAGCACCTCTCTCGAGGTGCTTTTTAGATACATAAGAATCTCTAACTAACCAACTAAATTATTCTTTAGTATCAGAATTATCTTTGGAATCATCTTCATTTTTATTAGTGATAACTTCCTCTTCAACAACCGAAATAGTAGCTGGTTTTACTGAGCTATCGTGAGCACTATGATACTCTTCAAGTAAATTCATGGTAGCATTTAGCAAATCTTTAGTTTCTAATAACAAACTAAAATATAGCGTTGTGTTTTTCGGGCTCGATTCTTCAGTTCGCGTACGATCTACCTGCTTCTGAATTTTTTCTTTCACTAAATCATAAACTTCTTTCTTCTCATTTATAATGGCACCAATTTGTTCAAAAGATTGAGAATCAAAAGCTGCTTTTGTGTCATTAAATAAGACTTCAAGTTTATCATCAACTTGTTTAAGTTCTTTTATTTGATTAAACTTTAATTTTTTATGATTATTGTTAACGTGCTTATGACTTACTTTAGAAATATATTCTAAAGATTGTGTCATGTCTTGTAAGTAGCCTAAAATATTAATATAAAAGTTACTCGCTCCAATACTAGATTCGTCTAAATTTTTAATAAAATAGAAAATGTTATCACGCAATTCATCAACTTCGTCAGAGAGTTTTACAATTTGCTTTTTATTCTTTTTAAGTAGTGGTAAATCTTGCATTGCAAGTCCTTTAATGGCATTGGTGTAAATTCTATTTCCACGTTTTACAACATTAGCAATATTTTTAGCACTTTCATGAATAACACCTTGCACTGAGCTACTCTCGGCTTTTTCTAAACTATCTTCAGCCTTAACTTCTCTAGATTTTTTCTTGTGTGACACATAGTTTCGACCTAAAAGTAATACTGCAATAAATAATAAAATAGCAATAGCCGTTGGACCACCTAAATTAATAAGATAAGCTATTATAGCCGCTACAGTAAATGCACTTATTGCTGTAAAAAACCATCCTCCAATTACATTCAGCACACCAGCTACACGATATACGGCGCTTTCGCTTCCCCAAGCACGATCCGCTAAGGATGTCCCCATGACCACCATAAAAGTTACATAAGTTGTTGAAAGCGGTAATTTATAGGACGTTGCTATAGATATAAGTACACCAGCGACCATTAAATTTACTGCAGCACGTACTAAATCGAAGGCGGGAAGTTCAAGTGTTTTATCTTTGGATAGTGATATGACAGGCTTTTCAAATTGCTGTTCAATTTTATTTTGCCATGACTGTGGTAAAATATAAGAGGTCATTTTTGAAGAGCCCATAGCAAACCTAACAAACCCTCTGGATAACCAATTGGGTTGAAAACGTTCTTTTGTATCTCCTTGACTGGATAAATCAATAGAAGTTTTTACAACGGCTTTGGCTTTGCTAGAAAACCATAAAGTAAGTATCATCACTACACCAGCTATAAATAAGAGCAAAGTTGGTGTAGGTACTTTTGAAGCCAAAACACCCATGCTAAATTCATGAGCTGGGACATCTGCGGCAACCCAAGCCTCGTAAGATTGCCATGCAGCGATGGGGACACCAATAAAGTTTACCAAATCGTTTCCCGCAAAAGCTAAAGCTAAAGAAAATGTTCCTATAATAATAATTAGTTTGTAGATATTGGTTTTAAGAAAATGAATTAAAGCATAAGATAATATGGACCAGAATATTAAACTTACACCAATAATAGGAAGGACTTGTATTTCTAAAAAGTCTTTTATTGTAGAGCCTCCAATAATATCAAGGTTTTGCTTAGCAATATCTGCTCCTTTAATTCCTTTCATTAAGATAAAATATACTATTCCAGTTAAAGCAATGCCACCAAACAAAGCGCCAACCCATTTGGCTTTCTTTTCGAAGTTATAGGACAATAACAATCTTGAAACCCATTGTACAAATGCACCAACAGAAAAGGCGACAACCACAGAAAGGAGAATACCAAAAATTATTGTAGCTGCTTTCGAAGTATTTATATAAGTTAATAAATCTGAAAAATTGCCATCATTGGCACCAATTTTAATCAAAGCCATAGCCACAGCCGCTCCTAATAATTCAAAAACAATAGAAACCGTTGTGGAGGTTGGCATGCCAAGTGTATTAAAAAAGTCTAGTAAGAGGATGTCTGTAATCATAACAGCCATAAAGATGTACATGATTTCGTCAAACATAAATTCGCCAGGATTAAAAATCCCTTTACGTGCAACTTCCATCATGCCACTCGAAAAGATAGCTCCCAAAGCGATACCTAAACTGGCAACAATCATAATCGTTCTAAATGAAATGGCTTTTGAACCTATAGCCGAGTTTAAAAAGTTTACGGCATCATTACTTACACCTACAACCAAATCAGTAACAGCTAAAATGGCAAGTGCAACAATCATAAATAAGTATATATTGTCCATAATTTAATTTATAATAGTTTGTAAATATCTATAGTGTTTTTAAGTAACATGTTAACAAAAGGTTATGTTTTAAAAATGTATATCGAATTGTAGCCTATACATTAATTCGTTGTTTCCGCCAATTACATCTAAATAGCTAATATCCGATTGCACCTTTTAACTGTGCCCAACAATATATTTTGAAACTCCTAAAGTATATTGTTGCTCTTGATTTTTTCCTGTAATTGTTTTGTCTAATTCTATATTTGTAAATCGCCCAGAAATTTCCCAATCATTTTTTAATAGATAACCAGTTTGTAAATTTAGACCGTTTCCAACCTGAACAATATCACCTGCAAGGCTTCCATCAGCATTTTTTGCAAAAGGATCTTTAGCGTCTCTATTTGTATATTCAGCCATAAAAGAAAAGCCTTTATATTTAAACATAGCGTCTAAAAAAAGAGTAGTAATATTTGTTTCATAAAAACCCGTATCTGTTTCCATATAACTTCCTTGATTACTTCTTGTTTTAACAGCGTTGTTATTGTAATCATAACTTGTTCCTAAAGCTAATTTAGGTGTTGATTCACGTTTTAAATCGGCACCTTTATAATCTCCTTTACTAGTAAAGTTTCCAAAAGGGAGCAATTCAATGCATCCTGTATATTGATGGCCTCCTAGATTTCCAGTGGTAATGTTTCTGCCTTCGCCTTGTGCTATTGAAAACACTTCTTTAACAACAAATTTATCAGAAAGATTGAAATGATGTCTTAGTTGAATTCCTAAATTGCGATCAATATTAAACCTGCTATTTAAAAGTGAACGATCAACCTGTTGCAGATTTGCTGATGATATGACACGCTCTCTATTTCCAGGTAGTTTAGTTTGTCCGAACCAAAGTTCGAAATTCCCAGTGAAGTTCCATTTCACTACGACATCCAAAATATATCTTGGTGCATTGTTTGTAAACTTTGAAGCTCCAGAGATATCTCTGTTAGACAAATCCAGCTCTAACTTATATTTAAGTTTAGGAGTAAATGCGTAACCGTCAAATTTTAATAGTGTTCTACGTACTAAAAAGGTAGACTCATTGGTTGCTCCATCTTCCCAGTTAGCAATGGTTAAAAATTGCATTCTTGCCCCAATTTTCATAGTCCAAGAACTATCTTGATCTACAAGATTAACCCCTTTCCAAATTTAGGAGCAGCTGTTTCTTGAGCGTTTATAAAAGTAAGGGTAAAAAGAGCTAAAGTTGTAAGTGGTAGTTTAAATTTCATTTAGTATTAGTTTTTGTCGCTGCAAATAACTAAAACCAATGTTAAATTAATGTTATGTAAATGTTGTTTAAATGTAAAAAAATAATTATGTTTGTAATGTAAATATTAACTAAAGCCCAAATGGATATGAAAAATATACTAATATTATTTATAATGATAAGCATGAGTTTTACTTATGCTCAAGAAAAAAAAGAGCCTAAATTAGAAAAAGAGGGTGATTTTACTTTTGTAACTTATTACCATGACAATGGTAAAATAAGCCAAACAGGAATGTTTAATGCCGAAGGTGAAGTACATGGCGAATGGAAAAGCTATGACATTGATGGTGAAAAAATTGCTTTAGGAAACTATGAAAACAACAAAAAAGTTGGAAAATGGTTTTTTTGGACAGATAATAAACTTAAAGAAGTAGACTTTGTCGACTCTAGAATAGTTGGTGTAAAGGAGTGGAAAGATAAAAAGGTAGTAGCCATAAGAAACAGATAATATAAAAAATGCGGTTATTAACCGCATTTTTTTCTAACAACTAACTAAACTAATTTCAAATAACTATAATTAAAATTTAATAGAATAACCAAGCGAAATTTCTGTTCCTGGATTTCTAAAAGAATAGACTTGATCTCTTGCTTTAAACGATTGGTAAACACTTTCTTTTTTATCGTTAAAAATATTGGTAATCTTTAATTCAAGAGCAGTGTTTTTATTTTCACCAAAAGCTTTATTTAAAGTAAAATTAAAACTGTTAAATGGTTTAGTAAATACATCTGGTACTATACCTGTACCGACAACCTCTAAAGTTTCTCCTTGTATATTATAAAATAATCCTATTTGCAAAGCAGTTTCATCATTTGTATAATTAAAACCCGCATTAATTAAATATGGAGATTGGCCCTGTAAATTTCTTTTTCTGCTTATGGTTTCACCATCTCTTTGAGCTAAAACACGCCTGTTAAATTCATCATCAAACATGGATAATTCTGATGTGATTATTGAAGCATTAAGATTAAATTTTAAATTTTCAAGATCTGCCATAATAAATCCAAGATTTTGTCTTAATTCTATTTCTGCACCATAAACTTTCGCATTTCCTAAATTTCTTGGTGTTAGTTGAGTAGGAGCAGATTCAAAAAAAGTTAATTCTATCGGGTCTGTAAAGTCTTTATAAAATCCACTTATCGCAAACATTTGTCCATCCTCTCCAAAATGCTCATATCTTATATCAAAATTGTTTATAAATGAGGTTACCAAATCAAGATTACCAATAAATAATCTACTTGTTATTGGGTCGAAAATTTGCGATTTAGATTGTTCTTTAAATGAAGGACGTGCTGTTGTGCGTGAATACGATGCTCTTAGATTTGTATTTTCGGCTACAGCATAAATTAAATTTGCTGATGGGAAGAAATCTGTTTGATCAATTACTTTAAAATCCTTAAAAATAATATCGTCGTCTTGTCCAGTATATTTAGATTGGAATTGTTCAATACGAAGTCCTAAAACAGTTTTAAAGTTATCACTTAAATTAAACTCATTTGAAATATATGCAGCGTAAATAAAGTTTTCACCCTCATAAGAATCATTAGGATTGTATTGATCACCAAATCTTAAGTGAGTACCAGATTGGGTTTCAGGACTCCATAGATTTTCTTCAAGTAATAAATTATTTACATTTCCATCTGCTATATAGCTATCATCTCCTGTAATTTCAAACGTAAAGTCATCAGTCTCAAAATCTCTAAATTTATATACAAAACTTCCACCAAATTTTATTTTTGCAGGTTTTCCAAAGAGCGTATATTTTTTATTCAAATCTATTTTTGCTACCCAGTTTTCTTCTTGTAATGTTCGCCATAATCTAATTGGAAATGATGAAGCACTTGGGCTAATAAAAAAATTACCGTTTTCACTAATTTGTAAAGGAGTAATACGATGATCTTTATCCCATACTTTTGAAAGTGTTGGAGAAAATTTCCAATCTAAATACCATACATTATCATCACTTCCCAAACGATGATTACCATTTAACAAAAAGTTTGTTATAGAGCGTTCAGTATAAGTTAAAGCATGTTTAACTAGAGGCTCATCAGCCCCACCAGTTCCATCTTGAGAGATTATCTGGTTATAAAAACCAGCAGTAGATTCTCCGTTTTGAATATGTAAAGCATTGAATTTATATTTAGATTTATCGGTTTTAAAAACAACACCAATTAATCCATTTAAAATGATATTGTTAATTCCTTCTGAACCATTTGAATCTAAAACATCATTCAATTCAAATAATGAAGAAGAATTAGGCCCAGTCTCTCTAACGTAGGCACCATCTAAGCGTTCTTTATAAAACGTGGTTCTGTTTTTATAAGAAAAAGAAGCTTGATAACCTAATTTGTTTTTACCAATATCGTAT
>CAZQBE010000151.1:0-6205 GCA_964591595.1 uncultured Flavobacteriaceae bacterium | reverse complement strand
CCTCTCTCAAAGGCCCAAGCACTAACCCATTGTCTATTTCTCATATGCGCTTCTTCAACATCATCGCCTAAATTTAAACGTATTAACTGCGTCATTAAACCATTACGTATATACCCATCATAAGCTGCCATTCCTACTTTTTTCCAATCGTCAACTAAACCTAATTCTTGTAGTTTAGGGGAATATAAATAATACAACCCGACTAAATCTGCACGTCCTTCTTCTAAAGTGGATGCATAATTTTTAAGCGTCTCTTTAGTTTCTCCAACACCTAGATTTAATTGCCCTGAAGCATGGCCAATCACTTCGTGTAAAGCTGTATGCAATTTATCTCCTAATTGACCATATTTTTCTTCCAACTCTAGTTCTTCCTCATCGTTTACAAACTCTTTTAAACGCCCGTTACCTCTTGCTTTATTATAAGCACCAATAATATTTCCTAAAGACACTGATTTGCTTCCTACAGCAGCCCGAATCCAATTGGCATTAGGCAAATTTACACCTATTGGTGTACTAGGTGATGAATCACCTGCCTCTCCAGCAACATTAACAACCTTATACGTTACACCCACTACATTTTTCTTTTTATGTGCATCCATCAATGGCGAATTATCTTCAAACCATTGTGCATTTTTAGACAACACAGACATCTTTTGAGACATATCAAAATCTTTTATCTGCACAATAGTTTCATAAGACCCTCTATAACCTAAGGGGTCGTTATAGACTTCAATAAAACTGTTAATATAATCTATGTTCCCATCAGTGGCAGCAGTCCACGCTACATTATAATCATCCCACGTTTGCAAATCGCCTGTTTTATAATACTGGATTAACAAGCCTAAGGCATTCCCTTGAGCTTCATTTTCGGCAACACCTTGCGCCAGTTCTAACCATTTAATAATTTCATCAATTGCTGTTCCGTAAAGTCCACCAGATCTATAAGTACGTTCTTGTAATAAGCCATGAACTCTTATTAATTGTGAATTCAACCCATAAGACAAAGGTTTTTTAGGATCTGGAGATTTCATTTTACTATAGAAAGACTCTACATCAGCATTAGTAATATCTTGTCCATAAAAATTTACAGCGCTTTCTAAAACATTATCAACGCCTTTTGCTTGGTTTACTTTTTTAGAATCTTTATCGTTAAAAATAACATCAAACGCTTCACCTTCAAGTATTGTATTCGTTTCGGTAAGTAATTTTTTTAAATAATCTGAAGAAAACCCAGCTGGTATTTTGGCATTACTATAATGGTGGTGAATACCATTACTAAACCAAACGCGTTTTAAATACACTTCAAAAGCATTCCAATCTTCAGTAGTTTTATCGCCTTTATAATCTGTATATATTTGTTCTAAAGCTTTTCTAATTTTAAGATTGTATCTGTAATTTTGATCCCAAATAATATCTCGTCCCGATAATCCGGCTTGCGTTAGATAATACACTAATTTTTGCTCTTTTAAGGTTAAGTTTTCCCAACCAGGAATCTGGTATCTCAATATTTTTATATCGGCAAATTGTTCAACTTTATATTCAAATTTGTCACTAGACATTGCAACCAATTCTTCATTGGATGGTTTCGCTTTATTTGAATCATTATTACATGACCATATTACGCCTGCTGTTATTAACATTCCCAAAGCTGTTTTAAGTTTCATATGTTACTATTTAAAAAATTAAGCAAACGAAAATAAAACTATTTAAGCAAACTTTAAATGATTTTGGTCATAAATTTCTAAATCCAATTCAGTTAACAACAAAACACAGAAATTGTTTATCTTTGGTTACACACTAAAATCAATACCTATGAAAGCTTTAAAATATATTGTAATTGTCTTAGTCATTCTTTTAATTACTTCGTTTACTTATGTAGCTGTGCAGCCAAATAAATATGATGTACAAAGAACGAGAACTATCAATGCTCCAGCAGCGGTACTTTTTAATAATGTTAACGATTTTAAAAACTGGGAAACATGGTCGCCTTGGGTTGAAAAAGAGCCTGATTTACAAATTACATATCCAGAAAATACTAGTGGTGTTGGCGGTTCTTACTCATGGATTGGAGAAGATGGTGCAGGTAATATGAAAACGCTTACAGTGAGTCCTTATGATTCTATTTCTCAAGACATGCAGTTTGAAGATTTTCCACCTTCAAACATTTATTGGAAATTTGATAAAACCGAAAAAGGTACTGAAGTTACATGGGGAATGAAAAGTAATAAAATGCCATTCATGCTAAAATTTTATGCCGCTATTAGTGGTGGCATGGATAAAATGGTAGGTTCAGATTTTGAACGTGGTTTAGAACGATTGGATAGTGTTGCTGTTAATAGTATGAAAGCTTATACAGTAATCGTTAATGGTATAACTGAATATGGAGGTGGTTTTTATTTATACAAAACTACCAATGCTACTACTAGTAATATTAGTCAAGTTATGGGGCAACAATATGGTAGTATTGGTATGTTTATGGGACAGCACAAAATAGCCATGAACGGAATGCCATTTACGATTTATCATGATATGAATTATGAAACTGGTAGTGTTATTATGAGTAATGGCATGCCTGTTAAGGAAAAAATTATAATTACGGGAAACACTAATGTCTTATGTGGTTATATGTCTAAACAAAAAGTATTAAAAACAACATTTAAAGGCAATTACAACAATTTACCTAAAGCTTGGGAAACAACAATGACCTATATTGCAGATAATAATTTAGAACAATCAACAGTAAATAAACCTTTTGAAATATATACCACTGACCCAGGAAATTATCCAAATCCAGCAGATTGGGTTACAGAAATTTATATTCCCTTAAAAGAGTAAAAACAAATACATGAAACAACTTTTACTAGTCTTTGTTGGTGGAGGCTTTGGCAGTGTATTGCGCTACATTATTGGCAAACACCTTAACAGCCCTGAAACTGGAATTCCCTATGGCACATTTACAGCAAATATTATTGGTAGTCTTATTATTGGAATTGTTTTAGGTTTAGCCTTAAAACAAAATGCTATTTCAAATAGCACTGTTTTATTTGTAGCTGTAGGATTTTGCGGTGGTTTTACAACCTTTTCTACTTTTGCATACGAAAATCATGTATTCTTAAAAGCTGGAGATTTTACCAGTTTCGCATTCTATACTATTGGCAGTTTTATTGTTGGATTTCTTGCTGTGTTTTTAGGACTGTTTTTAGCTAGGAGTTTTTAGTGTTTCTCAAACGCCTTTACACCTGCTTTAACTTTGGTTGATATGTAGTTTACCCTTGGTACAATTGGGCAAGAATACTTATCATTATATGCACAATACGGATTATACGCTTTATTAAAATCGATGACAATGGTGTCTCCATTAGGAATTCTTAAATCAATATAACGCCCTCCTCCATATGTATTATCACCATTAGTGTCATCTAAAAAAGGTAGAAATAAATAGTCTTCAAAACCCTTTTTCTTCATTAATTCTTCCCCTTGATATACATTTAACTCATAGTTTTCTCCTTTCAATTCAAACGATAATACACCATAAACCCGCTCATTAGAAACTCTACTAGTAGTGGTTTTCATTTTAAACCATTCTGAGCCTGGAGTACGTTTTAAAGTCGCAGTAACAACATAAGCTAAATCAAACTTAAAAAAGTCAAGTCCACTAAAATTTTTTCTATCCTTATCTTTTAATGGTGATGTTGTTGCATCTTTAAATTCGGCATTTATCTTACGCTGAAAATCTGTTTCCCCTTGAATTTTTTGTTTTTCTTGAGAACAACCAGACACAAAAACAATGAATAATAAATAGAATACCTGTTTCATAAACTTCTTTTTTTTATTCAAAAATACAACTTACAATTATTTTCTATAGCTTTGACCTATCAAAAAAATAATCATGTTAAACAACGTCACAATTAATAAGCAACAATGGACCACTTCTTTTGGAAGTTGGACACGCTATCTATTGTGATGATATAAATATAAAATATTACAATATATAAAAGTCCAACTATGAAGTTGGACTTTTTATTTTTATACAATTAAATGAAAACACTATTTAGCAGCTATATAAATACTTTTAAAGGTCTTTCAAGGGAAGTTTGGTGGCTCGCACTAATTACACTTATTAATAGGGCGGGAACCATGGTAATTCCTTTTTTGTCTTTATACCTCACCGAAAGTTTAGATTTCACATTTAAAGATGTGGGATGGATTATGAGTGCTTTTGGTCTAGGCTCGGTTGCTGGTTCATGGTTAGGTGGAAAGTTAACCGATAAAATAGGCTACTATAAAGTAATGCTGTTTAGTTTGCTTACCACTGGTTTCTTATTTATTGCTTTGCAGTTTTTAACAAGCTTTGTTTTATTTTGTATTGGGATATTTTTAGTAATGCTCATTGCCGATATGTTTCGTCCCGCAATGTTTGTTGCCTTAAGTGCTTATAGCAAACCTGAAAATAAAACACGAAGTGTAACCCTAATAAGACTTGCTATTAACCTTGGTTTTTCTGCGGGTCCTGCCATTGGTGGTATTATAATAACCACCATGAGCTATACTGGTTTATTCTGGATAGACGGTATTACCTGTATCATAGCAACCGTTGTATTACTTAAGGTACTTCATCCAAAAAAGTCAACACCATTGGATACTGTAAAAGTAGATAACCCTAAGTCGGCATATAGTGACACACCTTTTTTAATATTTTTAGGCGCCATGATGCTATTTGGTATTGTGTTTTTACAGTATTTTTCTACTATGCCTTTGTATTATAAAGACGTACATACCTTAACCGAATTGGAAATAGGATTACTTATGGGAATGAATGGTTTTATAATTTTTGTATTTGAAATGCCCCTTATAAAGTGGTTAGAGAATAGTAGGTTTAACAAAACCGGACTCATGCTATTTGGTGCGATACTAACAGGTTTAAGCTTTTTAGTGTTAAACATGACGTCTTGGGTTGGTGTACTTATTGTTGGCATGCTACTAATGACCATTGGCGAAATGATTGCCTTCCCATTTTCAAATGCCTTTGCAATGCAACGCGCCAAACGAGGCAATCAAGGAGAATATATGGCATTGTATAGTATTTCCTTTTCTATGGCTCATATTTTTGGGCATAACGCTGGCATGCAAATGGTAAGCAATATTGGTTTTGATAATACATGGTATGTCATTACTATGCTGGCTGCCCTATGTGTTATTTTGTTATTTATATTAAAACAGTTTATGCAGTCTAAAAACATCAAACAATGAATTTAAATCAGATTACCATCCCATCTATTGACTTAGAAAAGGCAGTAGTATTTTATAAGAAATTAGGATTGCAACTTATAGTTGATGCACTGCCAAAATATGTACGTTTTGAATGCCCTGATGGTGAGAGTACGCTTTCTATTCATAAAGTTGAAGAATTACCAAAAGGCAATGGCATAACCATTTATTTTGAAGTTAATAATTTAGATACATTAGTAAAACAACTTAAAGAAAAAGGAATTATATTTACCAGTGAGCCTGAAGATAAATCGTGGCTATGGCGAGAAGCACATTTACAAGATCTGGATGGTAATGCTATTATTTTATATCATGCCGGAGACAATAGAAAAAATCCACCATGGCGAATTAACTAGTTCTCGACAATCCTGATGATTATCAGAATCACTCAAACTAATAAATAAGAATGTCACATCGAGTGATTTTCGCTAGAAAATATTATCGAGATGTTATTATTAAATTAATTTAAAATGAAAAAAATAGTATCCTTTCTATTAATAGCAATCCTATTAAGTTGTAATACTTCTGAAGAAAAAAAAGTAAAAGATAATGAGATTCTTCACAAGCCTGTCTTGAGCGACAGTCGAAAGGTTCAGAATGACAAATCTGAAAAACGGTTCCCAAAACTAGAGCCTAACCGTTATAATGTAGCATTCCTAATTATGAATGGCACTTATAATACAGAATTAACTGCGCCTTACGATATTTTTCAGCATACCATTTATAGAGACAATATTAAAGCTATGAATGTATTTACGGTTGCCAATACCGACAATGCCATTACTACTTTTGAAGGCATGCGTATTCTCCCTGATTATAATTATGTAAAAGATTCGCTTCCAAAGATTGATATACTCGTCGTTCCAAGTGCTGAACATCATCTTAACACAGATTTAGAAGATGAGACAATGATTAACTTTGTAAAACAAGTTGATAA
>CAZQBE010000150.1:0-6318 GCA_964591595.1 uncultured Flavobacteriaceae bacterium | reverse complement strand
CTTTTATTATATACTATCATTTTAAGTTCATGAGCTTTTTTGTAAATATCTTCTGTAGGTAATTTTAGTTTTTTTGGTGATAAACAAATCCAATCCCAAGTCCCTGTTAACTTATAAGCACCTGAGGTTTCAATATGAACATTCATCCCTTTAGATTTAAATCCCTTAGTTAAGTTAGTCATATCCCAAGTTAGAGGCTCTCCTCCTGTTACCACAACTGTATTACTATATTTTGTTGCATTTTCTACAATTACAGACGTTTGCGTAGGCGGATGTAAATCGGCATTCCAACTTTCTTTTACATCACACCAATGACAGCCAACATCGCAGCCACCAATTCTAACAAAATAGGCGGCAGTTCCCTTGTGATACCCTTCGCCTTGTATGGTGTAAAATTCTTCCATTAAAGGCAACATTTCACCTTTATTAACCAATTCCCGAATCTCTTTCTTCATAGTTAGCAAAGATAGTTTACAGTTTCTACTTAGCTCAAAAAAGTTAAATAAATTTTCATATTGAATTGCTTAAGATTACTTATTTTTATGCAAATATTTAAGATAATGGGCAGAAAAGAAACATTCTTTAACCATATTACAAAAGGCAATCAAACCAAAGGTGATTTTTTAACACTTGGTGCCGCTATTCTAGATGGTGAAACCATAAAAGAGGCTTTTGTAAAAGTCCCTTTAAAAACCATGAATAGACATGGCTTAATTGCAGGAGCTACAGGAACTGGAAAAACAAAAACACTTCAAGTGCTTGCTGAAAATTTGAGTGAAAAAGGAATTCCTGTTTTATTGATGGATATTAAAGGAGATTTAAGTGGGTTGGCAGAACCAAGTCCTGGACATCCTAAAATTGACGAACGTCATGAGAAAATTGGTTTGCCCTTTGATGCTAAAAAATTTCCAGTTGAAATTATGTCGCTCTCTGAAGAAGAGGGTGTTCGCCTTCGTGCTACTGTAAGTGAATTTGGTCCTGTTTTATTATCACGAATTCTTGATCTTTCACAAGCACAATCTGGCGTTGTAGCTGTTGTTTTTAAGTATTGTGACGACAACAAATTACCACTTCTCGATCTTAAAGATTTTAAAAAAGTATTGCAATATGCCACCAAGCAAGGTAAAAAAGAGTTTGATGAAGAATATGGCAGAATCTCCACAGCATCAACAGGTGCTATTTTACGAAAAGTAGTTGAACTTGAACAACAAGGTGCTGATTTGTTTTTTGGCGAAAAAAGTTTTGATGTTGAAGACCTCTTAAGGACCACACGCGATGGCCGTGGGTATATAAATATTATTCGCCTAACAGACATTCAAGATAGACCTAAACTATTCTCCACATTTATGTTGAGTCTTTTGGCCGAAATCTACGAAACACTCCCTGAACAAGGCGATTCTGGACGACCTGAACTCATTATGTTTATAGATGAAGCTCACCTTATCTTTAACGAAGCTTCCAAAGCGCTTTTAAGTCAAATTGAAAGTATTGTAAAATTAATTAGAAGTAAAGGCGTAGGTCTTTATTTTGTAACACAAAACCCAACAGATGTTCCTGAATCAGTTTTGAGCCAATTAGGATTAAAAGTACAACATGCTTTACGTGCATTTACAGCTAAAGACCGAAAAGCTATTAAACTAACTGCGCAAAACTACCCAGACACCCAATATTATGATACTGAAAGCGTTTTAACATCGTTAGGAATTGGAGAAGCTTTGATTTCAGCCTTAGACGAAAAAGGACGACCAACGCCTTTAGCTGCAACAATGCTACGTGCACCAATGAGTAGAATGGACGTATTGACCAACCAAGAACTCAATGTGCTTTATGACGACTCAAGACTTGTAATGAAGTATAATGAAGATATTGATCGTGAAAGTGCTTACGAAATGCTTAACGAAAAGATTAAAAAAGCTGAAGCTCTTAAAGCCAAAGAAGATGATAGATTAGCACTTAAAAAAGATAAAAAGCGAACTGGTAGACGACGTAGCTCTAGTAGTTACAAGCGTCAAAGTCCAATAGTAAAAGTGCTTACAAGTGCTACCTTTATTAGAGCCGTATTTGGTATTCTTAAAAAAGTAATGAAATAAATTATGACTAACGATTGAAAAACAACTTTACAAATAACAATTAAATAAACAATAAGAGATTCTTTCTTCACTTCGACTACGCTAAGTGTTACACAAAGAATCACAAAAAAACATTCAATGAAAAAAAACATCTTACTACTTGCCATTATAGTTTTATTTTTTAGCTCATGTAAAAAAGAAATTGACCCCTTTTTAGTCTCCAAACAAAGCATTGGACTTTTAAATGATTCCACCCAAGTAAAAGATTTAGAAACTGTGTTTGTAAACGACTCTATTGTTAAATATGTAACTGGGGATGAATTTACTGGTAGCATTAATGATATTACTATTTACGATAAAGCGGGCAACCAATTATTAATCCTTACACCTTCGCAATCTTTAGATTCAACCTCAACTATAAAAGATATTAGAATTGTAGACAATCGCTATAAGACTTCAAAAGGGTTAACTGCAAATAGCTCCTTTAAAGCCATAAAGGATAATTATAAAATTTCAAATATTCAAAACACTCTACGTAGTATTATAGTTTCTGTTAATGATATTAATGCCTATTTCATCATTGATAAAGAAGAGTTACCTGCAAGTATGCGTTTTGATATGAACTTAAAAATTGAAGCCATTCAGATTCCAGATGACTCAAAAATAAAAAATTTCTATCTGTATTGGGCAGGAAAATAACCGTTTCTACTAGCTTTAAAGTAAAAAATATATCAATGAAAAAATACATCATTCAAAAATCACCTTTTGTAGTTCCAACTACTGATGGTAAGCTTATAGAAGAGCATTTTGGTCAAGTAACTGATGGCAATACAAAAGTAAGTATAGCTCACATGATTGCTCCTCCAGGTTGGAGTGAACCTTTTCAAACTCCTGAATTTGAAGAATACACCTATATTATTAAAGGCAAAAAGCAATTTGTTATTGATGGAGACACTATTGTTCTTGAAGCTGGTCAATCTATAAAAATAAATAAAAACACAAGGGTTCAATATTCAAACCCTTTTGATTTACCCTGTGTATATCTTGCTGTTTGTTTGCCCGCATTTTCAATAGACGCTGTACATAGAGAGGCTTAAATGAAAACATTTCTTGTTAAAATAATTGGTTCTTACTTTAACATATTAAGCCTTTTTTCTTTAAAGTATGCTGCAAAAAAAGCGCTAAACTTATTTTCAACACCTAGAAAAGGCAACGTAACAAAGTCTCAATCTGATTTTTTAGATGCTGCAATCAAAGACGTATTGTTATATGATAATTTGAAGATTACGACTTATCACTGGGAAGGAAACAAAGAAACTATGCTTCTCGCTCATGGTTGGGAAAGCAACGCTGCTCGTTGGAAAAAAACTGTTAAATCATTACAACAATTAGACTATAACATCATTGCTTTAGATGCTCCTACGCATGGAAATTCTAGTGGTAAACAGTTTAATGCATTGCTATATTCTGAATGTATTAATGAAGTTGTCAAAAAATTTAATCCTACTATTTTTATAGGCCATTCGGTTGGTGGTATGGCAATTGTTTTTTATTATCACAACTATAAGTTTGCGAATATTAAAAAAATGATTTTGTTAGGTATGCCATCAGAATTAAAAGATGTATTTAAAAGATATGTCCTTATGATGAATTATAATAAACGTATAGAAAAACAAATAAACGAGATGACTTTTGAACGTTTTGGAAAGTATCCTAAAGCGTTTTCAACTGCCAGCTTTCTTGAAGATGCTACATTTGAAGGCTTGATTATTCATGATAAAAAAGACCCTATAATTCCTTATAATGAGGCTTTATTAATTCATGAAAAATTTAAAAACAGTACTTTGGTTACAACTCAAAACTTTGGACATTCTCTTGTAAGCAATGATGTAACCAATCATATTACTAACTTTATAACTAGCTAAAGATTATTGTATTTTTGCTATATGGAAAATAAACTTACACGCCTTAATAAATATTTAAGTGAAGCTGGTTTTTGTTCGCGTCGTGCAGCCGATAAACTTATTGATGCCGGTCGTGTAACTATTAACGGAAAAGTTCCAGAAATGGGAACAAAAGTAGCTCCAAGCGATGAAATTCATGTTGATGGCAAACCTATAAAAAACACAAAAGAGGCCTTTGTTTACTTAGCATTTAATAAACCTATTGGTATTGTTTGCACAACTGATACACGTGTAGAAAAAGATAATATTATAGATTTTATAAATTACCCTAAACGCATTTTCCCTATTGGAAGATTAGACAAACCCAGCGAAGGTTTAATATTGCTTACTGATGATGGAGATATTGTCAATAAAATTCTTCGTGCCAGCAATAATCATGAAAAAGAGTATTTGGTAATGGTTGATACACCAATTTCTCAAACTTTCATCGAACGAATGGCTAATGGCATTCCAATTTTAGATACTGTTACTCGTAAATGTGAAGTTAAAAAATTAAGCACTTACGAATTTAAAATTATTTTAACTCAAGGATTAAACCGGCAAATTAGACGTATGTGTGAGTATTTAAGTTATGAAGTAACACATTTAAAACGTGTACGTATTATGAATATTAATTTAGATACTCCAGTTGGTGAATATCGTGAACTTACAAAAGAAGAACTAGTTGCTCTTAATGGTTTAATTGAAGATTCAACAAAGAATCATTTTCCTTCAACTTTTAAAAAGAATAAAAGTTAATTTATTCTTAATTGAATATTATTAATTCCATTTCATAATTAACTTTAGAATCTAAAACATTAATTATGAAATTTATACAAGTCTTATTCTTTCTATTTTCAAGTTTAGTTTTTTCTCAATATGATTTTGATGCTTCAAAAGAACATCCATTTGGACAACCCAATCCAAAAGCACCTGAACAAATTAAAGATTTTCAACCCATGATTGGCTTATGCAATTGTAAATCTGAATCAAGAAAACAAGACGGAACTTGGGCTGAAGCAGTTGATATGACATGGGAATGGAATTATATTTTAAATGGAATGGCTGTTAGAGATGAAACTCTAAAATCAGACGGTACACATTCTGGAAGTATAAGGCAATTTAACGCAGATAGTAGTAGGTGGTATGTTCATTATTACACATCAAGACGAGTTGTAACATCTCTACCCGTTTGGGAAGGAAATAAAACTGAAGATGGAAAAATTATTTTATATCGTGATCAAAAAGCTCCAAATGGTATGGAAGGTTTTTATCGATTAACATTTTATGATATAAGTGAATTAGGTTATAAATGGGTTGGAGAATGGGTCGATAAAGCAGAAACAATTATATATCCGACTTGGAAAATTGATTGTATTAAAAGAAAAATGTAGATTTACCTTTTATATTAAACCATGTCACAAATTCCTCCTTTTCATCTTGCTATTCCTGTAAATAATTTGGAATTATGTAGAGTTTTTTATAGAGAAACTTTAGGTTGCGTCGAAGGAAGAAGCAGTAAACATTGGGTAGATTTTAATTTTTATGGTCATCAATTGGTTATTCATTATAAACCAAACGAAGAAAAAGACAATTTGCACACCAATTCTGTAGATGGTAAAGATGTTCCTGTACCACATTTTGGAGTTGTTTTACCTTGGGATACTTTTCATGATTTAGCCACACAATTAAAGCAAAAAAACATCAAATTTATAATTGAACCTTATACTAGATTTGAAGGCGAAATTGGTGAACAGGCAACGATGTTTTTTAAAGACCCTTCAGGAAATGCATTAGAGTTTAAATCTTTTAAAAATATAAATCAACTCTTTGCAAAATAATAAATTCACCTATTTCTTTCTCTTGCAAGCAAAGTATTTTTAAGTAACATTGCAATGGTCATTGGTCCAACTCCACCAGGAACAGGAGTTATATAGCCTGCTTTTTTACTCACACTTTCAAAATGCACATCGCCTGCAAGTCGGTAACCTCTTTGTTTTGTTTCATCAGGAACACGTGTAATACCTACATCTATAATTGTAACGCCTTCTTTTACCATATCACCAGTTAAAAATTCAGGAATACCAAGTGCAGCGATAATAATATCTGCTCTTTTAGTAACTTCACTTAAGTTTTTTGTACGACTATGAGCAACTGTAACAGTTGCATTTCCCGCTTTACGTTTTTGACTCATTAAAATACTCATCGGACGACCTACAATATGACTTCTACCAATAACTACAACATCTTTTCCTGATGTTTCAACATTATAACGTTCTAACAATTCTAAAATACCAAAAGGTGTT